>JARVGL010000046.1 GCA_029762575.1 Thermoplasmatota archaeon
TGCATGACATCACCGGTTGGATCTGTAATTGATCCGGATTGTGCTGATACTGTTATTCCTACTGTTGCTATAAAAGCAAAACATACTAGCATAACTAAAATCTTTTTCATAGACTTCTTCTCCATTTTTTATTTAATTAAGATTATTCCTCATAAAGAAGGAATCATTAATTAATCTATCGGATTTTATAGGTACTATTTTTAGAAGGCTTTTGTCAAAAGGTTTGAAAAAACCAAAATGTTTTTATCGTTTTTTTGTCATTACGACTTATCTTACTTATGGAGGATGGATTCGATGGGCGATATTGAAAAAACGATTGGAAATAACGCAGGAAGACTTTATGAGATCTTGAATGAATATGGTCCACAGGTACAGACAAAATTACTTGAAAAAATGCAGGTAACCGAAGATGAACTTTTTGGTGCGATTGGGTGGCTTGCCAGAGAAAACAAGGTTAAACGAGATACACGAAGATATAAGGTCGGTGAAACAAATCTCACTGAGACCATTGGCACAAATGCAGGAAAGGTGTGGCATGCACTCCAGAAACGTAACGATATCGATGTGACAACGATTGCTCGTTTAGCAAAGATAAGTAAAAGAGATTGCTATTCTGCATTAGGCTGGCTTGCAAGAGAGGATAAGATATCTGCAAAGGTTGCTGTTAGGAAAAAATAACGTTTTATTTCTTCATTTTTCCATCATCGCGGTTTTTTTCAAAAGAGTTTTTTATGTGGACTTGTTGTTCATAGAACGATGAAACAAGAGATCAGGTTGCTTGGGGTCGACGATGGGCCGTTTCATTTTTCAGATGAAAAAACAGTGATCATTGGCGTTGTCATGCGTGCAAGTGGATATATCGAAGGCATCCTAAAAAAAGAGATCAGTATTGATGGAAATGAAGCAACAAGCATCATCGTTGATATGATCAATCACACCCGCCATAAAAAACAGGTGAAAGCAATGATGCTTGATGGTGTTGCCCTTGGAGGTTTTAACATCGTTGATATCCAGAAGGTCTTTGAGGAAACAGATCTCCCAGTGATAACCGTTACAAGGGACAAACCGAATTTTGAATCGATCAAAACAGCATTACAATCCCATTTCGATGATTGGGAACAAAGATATGAACTGCTGCTCAATGGTACGTTATTTGAAATGGAAACAGCATATAACCCAATATTCGTAAAATGTGCTGGTATCTCTTTTGAGGAGGCAAAAGAAATAATAACACTTGCGACAATACGAGGTGTCATACCTGAACCAATTCGAGTTGCACACATCATCGCATCAGGTATCTTACGAGGTGAATCATATGGTAAAGCCTAAAGCGAAGGTGGATGAAGAGCAATGTTTATCCTGTGGCGGTTGCGTCTCTGTCTGCCCTAAAGATGCAATCTCTCTTAAGAATCTAAGAGCGTATGTCGATAAAGAAAAATGTATCTCCTGTGAGATCTGTGTGAACACATGCCCAATTGGTGCTATCAATATGGAGGCGGTTGATTAATGACCTATGATGTTGTTGTTGTCGGTGCTGGTCCCGCGGGTAGTGTGACCGCCCGTTTTGCTCAAGAGAAAGGAGCAAAGGTCCTTATGATCGATCGTCGCGCAGAAATAGGTATCCCTGTTCTCTGTGGCGAAGGGATAAGCCAAAGGATCGATAAATGGGGAATGCTTGAAGGAACAAATTGGATAGCTAGTACCATGGATGGTGCAAAGATCTATGCACCAGATGGAACTATGGTAACACTTTCTAAAGAGATGGCTGGGAACGAGACAGGTTATGTCGTCCATCGCGATCTTTTTGATAAAGAACTTGCTAGACAAGCGGGAAAAGCAGGGGTGGACATCCAATTACGAACAGAAGCTCTCGCTCTTCTAAAGGATAAGAACGGAAAGATTTGTGGTGTAAAAGCAAGAACCTATGATGAAGAGTTTGAGATACCTGCAGATATCGTTGTTGGTGCTGATGGCGTTGAATCAAGGATCGGTAAATGGGCAGGCATCAATACTACATTGAAACCAGATGATCTTGAAACATGTATACAATATACGTTATCTAATATCGATTATCATTCTGATTACGCTGAGTTCTATCTTGGGAAAAAGATAGCACCAGGTGGCTATGTATGGATCTTTCCAAAAGAGGAAGGCGTGTTTAATATCGGGATCGGTATTCTTGCTAGTCTTAGCAAACCAGGTAAGCCAAAACAGCTTTTAGATGCATTCATTAAATCACGTCCAGAGTTCAAGAACGCAACCTGTCTTCGCATTCTTGCTGGTGCAGCACCCGTAGCTAAACCTGTTGAGACCGTAAAAGATAACCTTGTTCTTGTTGGTGATGCTGCTCGACATGTGGATTCGATCACCGGTGGTGGATTAACGACGGCGTTAGAAGGAGGAAAACTTGCAGGTGACACTATTAGCGACTGTGTGAAGAATCAAACATTTGATAAAGAATCCTTATCAGTCTATGAGACCTTATGGAAACAAGCGTTTGGTCAAAAATTATTACGTGATTACCTAGTAAAAGACATCATGTTAGGTTTTGATGATAAGACCCTTAACATGTTAGCTGATTCATTAAAAGATTATAAGTTTGACGAGTTCAGCACATTAAGCCTTGTTAAAGCACTTGTGTTAAAACATCCAACGCTTCTTGTCAAACTAAAACCCCTTATGCGCCTTTCAGAAAAGGTGAAGTGATCTTGGTGTATCTATGAGATTTGGTATCGTCTGCAACCCCCATAAGAAGAAATCCCTTGCCCTTTCAAAGGATGTATACAAGTTTCTATCCCAACATGGTGACGTGTTTGCAGAGGAACAAACCGCTCAGTTTCTTGGTATTACGAGCTATACGCTTCTTGAATTGAACCAGAAAGCAGATATTGTTGTAACGATTGGAGGCGACGGCACCATCATCAAGACAGCTCAAGCTGTTGAAAAACCCATCTTTGCCATCAATTCTGGTGGCATGGGGTTTCTCTGCGAGATGGAATCAAAATATGCAGTGGAAGGACTTGAAAGAATCGTTGATGGAAAATATACGATAGAGGAACGAGCGAAACTAAAGGTTCTGTTTAATGGAAAACGTCTACCTGATGCAGCTAATGAGATGACACTACAGACCGCTCGGATAGCAAAGATCATGTACTTCCAGTTGTTCGTTGAAGATGAACTTATTGATACCCTTGGTGCCGACGGGGTCATCATTGCAACACCAACAGGTTCAACAAGCTATGCTCTTAGTGTAGGTGGACCAATCATGGATCCAGCTGTGAACGCTATGGTCGTTGCACCTCTTGCACCATTCCGTCTCTCCGCTCGACCGTGGATTGTTCCATTACAGAAAAAGATCCGTGTGACGGTATTATCAAAGAGTAAGGAAACAAAATTAGTCATTGATGGAGATTATGCGTTAGATGTATCACCAAAAGATGAAATTGTTGTTACTGGTTCTGAAAGAAAAATATGTTTCGTTCGATTTGGAGAATCCTTCTATCAAATGGTTCGGCTCAAGCTTGTTAGGTAGATGATCATGTCTTTTTTTAGAAAGAAAGTTACAATACCAACGATAAAGAGATCATGGCGGATCACTCGAGATTGTCTTGCCCTCATCTGTGAAAGCGCTCGATCAAACTATCCAAGGGAGTTTGCAGGATTACTAAGGGTTTCAGACGATGAGAAGGATACGATAACAGAGATCATACTGTTACCTGGGACCATCTCAGGGGATTCCCATGCAATATTCCAGATGCATATGCGCCCCATTGATTTCTCACTTGTTGGAACCATCCATAGCCATCCAACTGGTTCAGCGTATCCCTCTGAAGCTGATCTACAGTTGTTCCGAAAATATGGGAAGGTTCATATGATTGTAGCACATCCATTTACTGAGACATCATGGAAGGTATATGATTCAAATGGTAACGAAACCATGATGCAGATTATCTGATAGATACGGGATGCAAAGGATGATAGGATGGTTGAGGTTTCAGCTCTCGACGTAGTAGTTTTTGCTCCACTAGCTCCGTTATTTGGCCTAGTGTTGTTCTGGTTCATACAATTATTATTTATTGAGACTCAGAAACATTTACTTAGAAAACTAGGCAAAAAACATGAACCGTTGATCCGGTTTACTAATTTCATAGGTCTATTGTTCCAGACAATGTGTCATGCCCTTGGATATACAGTGACAAGGAGTGGTATCTCTCGATTCTATCTCAGCGTACACTATGGGCATGTGGACCCAAAAAAAGAGAAACAAGGGGTATTTGAATGGGTATCCAATGGTTTCTTATTTATTGGACCGTTCTTCATTCCACCGCTTCTTCTCCTATTCTGTTTATTATTCTTGATCCCTGAAGGGTTTGTCTTTTCAACAAATAGTACCTACTCTTTTTCTGAGAATCTCATTGTCTTTGGAAGTAATATCTATGTGTTCTCATTTCATTTCTTCTCATTTCTTTTCTCGATGGATCTTCTTCATCCGGCTCATCTAGGCTTTTTCTTGCTATTGATACTTCTAGGTCTTGGGATCCGCCCTAGTTATATAGAAAAGAAATCATTTAAGAAAATTGATATGTTCTATGATCTACGAAACATCAAGGACCATCTACTTCACCACCCCATATACGTCATCATCTTTTTTTTGATCGCCTATTGTTTTGCTTATGTTTCTGTCTTGTTTGATGGGAACTGGTATGTATCAGTGTTCTCCCTTTTCGGATGGTTTTCAGTCATCGCTATCGCTGCGTTGGTGATCGCCCTTGGATTATTGTTATTGGTTCGTATCTCTGATGAACTCCCAGATATGATTCACTGGGTGCCACTTTTGACGCTTATGCTTTCCTATATCTTACTTCGCAGTCTCTTCTATGTGATACCTGTACCGTATCTCACCAGTATTTCTCTATTAGGAATGCTTGCAATAACAAGTAGTGTAACCGTTCTTCTTTTCTATCTCTTCACCAATAAGTTTAAAACCAAGGAAAAGATGAAAACAAAGAAAACGCGTCAAGAGCGGATGGATGATGGACCAAGAAGACTTGTTAAACCGTGAGAATGTTGAAAAAGTTCTTTCACCCCATCCTTTGTCATTTATGGGGTTACAATCATTATGTATCTTTTTAATAGTCTGGGGATTGATTTATCTATGGATTGTTAATATTGGTTTTCCTGATTTTTTTAATAACCTGGGTGGAACGAAATTTTGGGGAATAACAATTTTTTGGTTCCTTGTTTTATTGGTTATAGGCGTTGTTGCATCAATACTTACAATACTTTGGAGGATTTTCTTCCTTTATTTGTTGATTGTACTTGTAGGAATCGGCATCATATTCTGGCAAAATATACAAGATGCAGCAGGTTTATTTTTACCAGTTTACACAATTACTGTTTCTATACTTGGTTTTCTCATGGTGGAATTGTATCGCCGATCCCATAAATATATCATCACGTCTCAACGTATCATCTTCAAAGGAGGCGTCATAACAAAAGAAGAAAGGACCCTTCGATATGATAAGATATCCGATATAAACTCAAAACAGGGCATCCTTGGTCAGATCTTTGGTTTTGGAACGATCATACCCATCAGTCAATCAGGTTTTGGTCTGGGCGCTGATACATCTTTTGCTGCTGGAGGCATACAAGCAGGTGAAAAAAGGGTAAAGTTCTTAGGCCTCTTTGGAGGCGGTAAAGAGGTTCAAACCCCTCGAGCAAGAAGTTATTATGAACTCCATGGGGTCCATCCCTTCAAGGATATCAAAAAGATAGTTGAAGAACTCGTTCAAGGAAGTGTCATCACCCAATATCAACAAGAGATAGTGGAACAGAATAAGATGAGCAATGAGTACCAAAAAGAACAATTGGAATTCCATCGTCAGAACGTTGACCTCCAAAAAGAGATGCGTGATCTTTTGAAGAAACAAAAGAAACTCAACGCATTTGATAATGATTCATCAGATGATATGCAATAAGCTATGATCTTTTAACATACACAAAATGGAAGGGATATCTTTAAATCATTGTATTTATTGCAGATGCGATTATGGTTCCAAAAAAAGTGTTTTTTACAAAGGGAGTTGGTATTGCAAAACATGAGTTGCAATCCTTTGAATTAGCATTAAGGGATGCAGGGATCGAGAAATGTAACGTTGTCAACGTCTCTAGTATCGTCCCCCCGAATTGTGAGATAATACAGAAACAACAAGGGATATCATTACTAAAACCGGGTCAGATAACCTATGCTGTTCTTTCAAGAAACACGACAAATGAACCAAATCGACTAATCGGTGCTGCCATTGGTGTCGCGATCCCAAAAGGAAAGACATCACATGGATATATATCAGAACATCATAGCTTTGGTGTTTCAAGTAAGAAACTAGCGGACTATGCTGAAGATCTTGCAGCAACCATGTTAGCAACAACATTAGGACTTGAATTCGACCCAGATAAAGCATGGGATGAACGGAAACAAGAATACAAGATGAGCGGGCAATTCGTTAGATCCTTAAGCATCGCTCAAACAGCACGGGGAGACAAGAACGGTCAGTGGACCACAACTATTGCTGCCGCCGTATTTCTCGATGGTCCAAGAAACTAATACACTCTTCTTTTTCTAATTCTCTTGAATTTAAGAAATAATTTATATACTAAAATGGTTTCTCATCAAAAAAGGATGAAGGTAATAAATAGTAAGGTGAAAAACCATGATGAATGATTTTGTAAAATGGTTTGAGGAGCTACGCATCGAAGATGTCCCATCGGTTGGAGGGAAGAATGCTTCGCTTGGTGAAATGATCCGTAATCTAGGAACCAAAGGTGTAAGCGTCCCTGGAGGATTTGCAATAACTGCTTATGCTTACAAGTATACAATCGAGAAAGCGGGGATCGATCAGAAAATTCGAGAGATACTTAGTGACCTAAACACCCATGATGTGACAAATCTTGCAGAAAGAGGTCAAAAGATCAGGGATTTGATCAAGAACACACCTCTCCCGCAAGAACTCTCCGATGAAATAAGAAAATATTATCAGGAAATGGAACAACGTTATGGCAAGAATGTCGATGTAGCCGTTCGAAGTAGCGCAACAGCAGAAGACCTGCCTGATGCAAGTTTTGCTGGACAACAGGAGACGTTTCTAAACGTTCGTGGTGAAGAAGAACTCTTGGAAAAGACCCGGGATTGTTTTGCATCGTTGTTTACAAACCGAGCTATCTCCTATCGAACCGATAAAGGATTCGATCATTTCAGTGTCTATCTCTCAGTCGGTGTTCAAAAGATGGTCCGATCTGACCTCGCATCATCCGGCGTCATGTTTTCAATTGATACAGAAAGCGGGTTTAAGGATGCAGTGTATATCACTGGAGCATATGGACTAGGGGAAAACGTTGTTCAAGGATCAGTTAATCCAGATCAATTCTATGTGTTCAAACCAACATTAAAACAAGATTTTAAACCGATCCTAGAGAAAAAACTTGGTTCAAAACATCAAAGACTAATCTATGGAGAACAAGGAACAGTGCAACAAGAGGTATCACTAGAGGATCGGTCTCAGTTCGTCATCACTGATGATGAGCTCTTGACCCTTGCACGATGGGCGATGATCATCGAGGATCACTATGAGAAACCTATGGATATCGAATGGGCTAAGGATGGCAATACAAAAGAACTTTTTATCGTTCAAGCTCGACCGGAAACCGTTCATTCCCAAAAGAACGTGGCAATGTTAGAAACATATGTTCTTGAAGAGAAAGGAAATGTTTTAGCTCAAGGAGAGGCCGTAGGTAGTAGGATCGGGCAGGGTGATGTAAATGTCATCGAATCAGCTGCAAACATCGCACAGTTCCGCGAAGGTCAAGTCCTTGTCACAGATATGACTGATCCAGATTGGGAACCTATCATGAAAATTGCAAGCGCCATTGTGACAAACAAGGGTGGACGGACGTGCCATGCTGCAATCATCTCAAGAGAACTAGGTATCCCTTGCGTCATTGGTTCTGGTGATGCAACAAGTAGGATCTCCAGCGGCCAACAGGTCACCGTTGATTGTTCTGAAGGCACCGGTAACATCTATGAAGGATTGTTAAAATATAGGGTCGATAAAGTCGAACTTGAAACGATCCCTGAGACAAAGACAAAGATCATGATGAATGTAGGTACCCCAGAAAAAGCGTTCCAACAAGCCCAATTACCAAATGATGGTGTGGGACTTGCTCGTGAGGAGTTCATCATCAACTCCCATATTGGCATCCATCCTTTGGCATTGCTTGAATATGAGAAGTTGAAACAACTCGCAGGAGATAACCCAAAGATCGCAGACGTCATCAAGAAAATCGATGAACGGAGTGCCGCATATCCAGATAAAAGACAGTTCTTCATCGATACCCTCGCACAAGGCATCGCAAAGATCGCTGCTGCATTCTTCCCTAATGATGTCATCGTACGCACCTCAGATTTTAAGACAAATGAATATGCAAATCTCATCGGTGGTTACCTCTATGAACCAGAGGAACATAACCCAATGATCGGTTGGCGAGGAGCTTCGCGGTATTATGATGAGAAATATAAACCTGCTTTTGGATTGGAATGTGAAGCAATCAAAAAGGTCCGTAATGAAATGGGGCTCATCAACGTTAAACCAATGATACCGTTCTGCAGGACACCGGAGGAAGGTCGTAAGGTCATCCAAGTCATGAACGAATATGGTCTTCACCAGGGAGATAATGATCTAGAGGTCTATGTGATGTGTGAGATACCTTCTAACGTCGTCGTCGCTGACCAGTTCGCAGAGATATTCGATGGCTTTAGCATAGGCAGTAATGATCTCACCCAGCTAACACTTGGTTTGGACCGTGATTCTGCCCTTGTTGCCCATATCTTTGATGAGCGTAATGATGCAGTGAAACGATTGGTGGTCCAGGTCATAAAGACCGCGCATAACCATAATCCGCGTAGAAAGGTGGGTATCTGTGGCCAGGCGCCTTCAGATTTTCCTGAGTTTGCAGAGTTTCTCGTTGAGAATGGGATTGATAGTATCTCTTTGAACCCGGACACTGTTGCTAAAACAAGATTAAACATCGCGGAAACAGAGAAAAGAATTACTGTTGAGGCGTATTAGCCTCCCTTTTTCCTTTTTGTACGTGCTTAATGTTTTAATAGATAGGAGTAGTTCTAGCATCTATGCAAGAAATCCTTTTAATCCATATGAGACGAGGAAAGATAGTACTAGATCTTTCTTCAAAGGATATTCGCGATATCCTAGATCGTCTGCAGGGATCCATCATCTATGTTTTTGACGAGGATGGGATCAAAAGGAACCACCCGAATGTTTCTCTATATCAACGATTGACAAACATTGCTGAGCTATGGGTTGATGCGGGACCTCGCACTGTTGGCGATATCGTTGATGACGTATTCTCTGGTGCACAGAGGATCGTCATTCGACCGGATCTATGGGTTGAGCTTGATCTTCATACCGTTGTTGATCTAACGGAAAATGAGCTGATGGCCCTCTATCATAGTTCGGATATCCAAAAAGGCATTCCGTATGATATGGTCTTTACTCAATCCCATGGTGTTGTCCTTCAGTTTGATGAAGACTCAACTCCTCTTGATTTTAAAATGAATGGCATCATTAAACAGATATGTAAAGTTAAACCAACCTATATTCTTGATACACGAAAACAACAGATGGAGAAATGGGATACCTTTGGCATAACGGCAGTATTCCGCCCGTTGGATCAGATGGAGGTATTCGATAAATGAATACTAAGGATGAACAGATAGTTTCATTTGTTTTTAAAAGAAGTGGTAAGGACAGATTGAAGGAATCTGAGTTGTATCTTATTTTGTCAATGGATCTGAAATGGTGTTCTCCAAAAAACGCTAAAGAATTCATCGCACACCTCATCGCTAAGGATCTTCTGCAAAAAGAAGGGGATAGTGTTGTTCCAGCTTTTGATGTTCAAGATGTTGTTATTCCCCTTGGTTTTCATCCACAAAAGGAGGACTTTGAACGTATTGATTCTGAAACGCTCACGGATTCTTTTTCTAACTCCGCGTTTGAACACTGTATCGAAAGGTTACAAAAAGAGAGACCAATAGCTAAAGCAAATATCGAAAAAGAGATCGGGGAAATCATGAAGGAAAAACAAGTCCATGCTGAGGCTGCTATTGTGTTGTTTGCTGGTATTCACAACGTGGACGTCTCTGATCTGATACCTGCACTAAGACAGGAGATACTTAGAGAAAATACAGGATGATAGGTACAAGAAGTATCCCCATACAGTGACTTCGTCTCACCCCCCATTGAACCGGAATAAGACCTATAAACGTTGCAACAAGCAGGATAAAGAGACCTGTGAACCCTGTAAAGAGGAAAACAAGAATCAAGATGAGGGAGATAGTTGCTGTGACAAGAGGTTGATAGGGGACCTGAGAGAAAGACTTGGCAAAGAGTTTTCCAACCTTCAATGTTAAGAAATATGATAGTGTGCCTCCAAACAGAAGGGCTATGAGAAGATAGATGAGGTTTACGGGCATTAAGAGTTGATCCCATACCTGTATGCTTATCAGTTGCATGACCGCTAGTGTCGCTCCACTTCGGGATCTAAGGATGATATAAAGAACAACGACGACAAAGAACGCACAAGCAGTGTTCACTGCAGAGAGGGTGACAATGGTTTGTCTTTTATCTGATTCCCCACGTACATTCATTGCAAGAATCGTTCCAACCGCTGAGGTAATCCCAGGGATGATTGATACGAGGATGCCCGCGGTCGATCCTGTGGTGATTGAAAGCAGGGATGCTCTCTTTTCGCTTGGCGAGAGTCGGGGGGCATCTAGATGTTGTTTTGGTATCTTTGGTTTTGTCGCTAATGAAGTGATGAGTGTTGGTAATCCAAAAAGACCTGAGAGGGCAGGGAAAAGAACAGGTGAATCAAATCCTATTGGTGATTGCACCGGTAAATCCAAAGCAATGATGCCAAAGATACCTGAGAGAATGAAGAGAAAGGTAGCAAAAAGCATTCCTACAACTGAGGGAAATATGCCTTTGTCGGTGATATCATCGATCTTTCCTTTCTCTGTAGCAATCATCAGAATAGTGATTGCTAGGAGAATATAGAGCATAATATCCTGAAGGACGCTATAGAGATGAAGTGGTGCCCCTATGATAAATCGAACGGGGAGGAGAAGGACAAAACAAAAAAGGATCGCTCCGAAACTACCCATTGCTGAGATTGCCACTGCCTCATATCCTTTTCCTTCCAGAAGAAGGGTATGGGCAGGAAGAACGGAGAGGGCGGTATCCTCATCAGGTGCACCTAAAAAAGTGGAGGGAATGGTATCATGGAATGTATGGCTTATGGAAACGCTGATGATGTATAGGGCTATAAGCACGAGGATGAAATCTGCTGTTATCCCATAGTTTATGAGTGGATGAAGAACCGCTAATATTGTTGTGGTAAGTGATAAAAAAATCAATGCGATATTATTGACG
>JARVGL010000047.1 GCA_029762575.1 Thermoplasmatota archaeon
TCCAACATTATAGAAAATCCACAAGAACTCGTCTTTGTCTTCAAATACCGGTAATCAGCAAACCATCGTCTAAAAATATCTAATAGATAACTATTTAACGTAAGACAGAGCTGCAGTAGCAAGAAATAAAAAATTAAGAGGAGTAACAAGAAATTCGATTTTTCATATATTTTGAGATTTTCAATTTCACCCTCTAAATTATCACCGCAGACGGTATCGTCTGAGGAGGTGACATACTATGAAAGGAACGGTAAAATGGTTTAACCAACGAAAAGGCTATGGTTTTATTGAAGGAGAAGATAAAAAGGATATCTTTGTACATCGTAACTCTCTACCTGAGGGAGTATTTCTCAATGATAACGATAAAGTTGAATATGACGTAGAGAAATCTGATAAAGGCCCCCAGGCAACAAACATAAAGAAACTATAGATGGAGTAAAAAAAATATGTACAGATACCCTTATGCAGATATAATACTGCTCAGGGACAAATAAACAATGTGTATCAAAAATACGAGAACAGGTAGGTGGAAGAAATATGACAGAAGTAAATGAGAGAAACATCGATGAAAACACTATATTTGTTGGAAGCAAACCACCCATGAGCTATGTGCTTGCCGTTGTTACTCAATTCAGCACCAGTGGTTCAGATGAAGTAGTAATCAAAGCAAGAGGTCAAGCAATCAGCAGAGCCGTTGATACAGCTGAGATAGTACGAAACAGGTTTGTTAAAGATGCAAAGATACAAGATATAATAATTGGGACCGAGAGTATGACCAACGAGGAGAACAGGACATCCAATGTTTCATCTATTGAGATACATCTTACTACAAAAAAATTAGAATGAAGAAGTAAGATTCTTCACAGGAACAAGGAAATCCTAATCATATTACCCTGTAAAACCAATTTCAAGATAGTGGTCTCAATGATTCTAGTACTATTTCATTGAATACTTTGACCTTTACAAGCTACGATTGTCAAAGCAAGCGGAAACAAGTGAATATAAAAGACCATTTGCTAAGAGGAAAGGATAACTTATTCGGAGAGATAGATATGGCAAAAAAGAAAGAGGATAACGAATCAAAGGAAAAAAAGAAGGGTTTTTTCCTTTTTAGAAAAAAGAAAGAATCTGAAAAAGATAAAGGGATTCAGCCGCAACATAAGCGAAAAGTTGATCGTTCAAAGAAATAAGAATAATGTTCTTATGATGAGACCAGCAAGAACGATTCATCTTGTTGGAATGACCCGTAGAACACCATTATAGATAACGTGAAAAGATGCTGTTACGGTTCTTTCTTTGCGGGTAATACAGAATAAAAGGATTTATATTTGCTTAATCCCATAAGCATCTATTGTTGGAGGTTAAATGAGAATTCTATCCGTGTCTCTAATAATACTTCTTCTTTGTCTTGTTAATCTGAATGGCCTATGCTTATTTGATTCAACTACGATAAAAGAAAAAGAGAGGCAGATACCTACTGATATCGATCTTGCCTCTGTATCCTTTAATAGACATAACGTTTTCGCTTTACCGTCAATTTCCTCTTTATCAATAAATGATTGTTTAGAGGATACTTTAATTGAGAATACTGTCTTTAATGATATGTGGGTGACGGAAACTATCGATTCAGTCGGTGATGTTGGCTTCTATTCATCAATCTCGGTCTTAGATGATGGACGGATTGTCATCATCTATTATGATAGATTGAACGGTGATCTAAAGATCGCTGAGAAGCTCCAAGGTTCTTGGACCTCTAAGATCATTGACTCCTCTGGCAATGTGGGATTGTTTGCCTCCCATGCGATCGATACCAACGGCATCATCCATATCTGCTACTATGACGAAACAAACAATGATTTGAAATATGCGATACAAAATGACGAGGGTTGGGATATCCAAATCCTTGAACATGAAGGAGATGTTGGTTTATATTGTTCTATAGATATCGATGATAAGAATGATCCGCATATAAGTTTTTATGATGCAACAGAGCAAGTATTGAAATATACAACAAGGATCGATGCGGAATGGTATAAAGAGATCGTTGATACCACACTAGGTGCAGGTCATGGATCCTGCTTGAAAATTGACAAGCTTGGGGTTATCCACATCAGTTATAGCAATGGAAAGGATAATTATCTTTATCATGCAACAAATAGGGATGATAGATGGGAGGTGACTTGTATCGATGATACATGTTCAGTGGTCACATCCACATCACTAGCCCTTGATAGTCAGGGTAACCCGCATATATGTTATTATGATATTTTTTCAAAGAATGAAAAGTGGAGTTTGAACTATGCCACCTATGTATATGGAGTATGGATTATGGAGAAGATCGACCCAGATGTTCAATATTTTTGGAATGAGTGGGGTTGTTCCATAGGAATTGATCGTTTCGACAGGGTCCATGTGGGTTATTATCAATGGAAGAACTGGGATCTTCACTATGCGTTGAAACAGAACGATGAATGGGTCATTGAATCAGTGGAATCAGTTGGAACTGTTGGCGCGTTTGCATCCCTTGCATTAAATAGTTCAGGCTACCCTCATATTAGTTATATGGATCTAAACAATATGGCGTTGAAACATGCGGTAAAACAACAATTCGCACCAGACAAACCCTTTCCACCTATGGGAAAACAATTCGGTTTGAAAAAAGATGAACATTTCTTTGTGGTCAATACCACAGATTTCGATGATGATCAAGTAAGTTACTGTATCGATTGGGGCGATAAAACAAATCTGGAATGGACACCGTTTTATCCCTCAGGAGTTGAAATCAAGAAAGGCCATCGATGGGGATCAGGAGGCGCGTATACCATCAGGGTAAAAGCAAAGGATATATATGGGTTTGAAAGCCCATGGTCAAATCCAACAACACTTTTTCTACCAAATCAAAGGTATAAAGCTCACACCATTATCAACACATATTTCATGAAACAGTTAGAACCTTTTTATAAATTATAGAACCAAGAGAAAAATGAACGAGGATGTTAGTTTCTATCTAACGCTCGTTTTTTCTTCGTCTGAGTACGATACTTACGAGCAATGCAAACACGATGAAGATCAGTTCGAAGCCAGGGGTCTCTGGTTCAGGTTCTGTGATAGTGACCATGGTCTGTGCACTGGATGAATCCCCTGCATCATCGGTGACAGTGAGGATGACTAGATAGGTTCCTTTCGATGAATAGCTATGTGTTGGAAATTCATCATGGCCTATTGAACCATCTCCATAATCCCAATACCAATCTACAATAGTCCCATCAGTATCAGTACTGTTTGCCGCTGAGAAAAAGATGAGTTCATTAGTAGTTGCAGAATAGGGTCCACCGGCATTTGCTGTTGGATGAATATTAGGGTTTCCTGTGATACTGACCGTTGTACTAGCAGTCGCACTCGTTCCACTATCATCGATAACGGTGAGACTCACCGTATAGTCTCCATTGTTTCTATATGAATGTGTTGGTTGTTTCGCAAGGATCTGACTACTCCCATCGCCAAAGTTCCATCGGTAGAAGACAACCTCTCCATCAGGATCAGAGCTCTCTGACCCATCAAAAAGAATGGTCTGCTCAGGTTTTGCAATATACGGTCCCCCAGGATGTGCAACAGGTGGGATGTTATTTGGTGGTGTCGCCATAGTTGTAAAAAACCATATATCAGATCGGTTCTCAAGGATGCTATCATTCGCGATAGCATACCAGAGAAAGGTAGTATCGAATGGTTGGACATATTGACATGATGCAAACTGACCACTTTTCACCCGTTTTTGGGTCCCAATGAGTTTATCTTCTTGGTCTTCAAGGTATTGATAGAAATATACGGTCATCTGTTCACTATCCTCATCTTCCACCTTTACCTTAAAGGTTATCTTCAAACCAACATCAGTCTCTGCATCCTTTGGACTGGGAGAGTCTGGTTTCTCCGGTGGTTTTAAAAAGAATCCTAAGGGGAAATCATCGACAACCCCATTCTTCTTATAGGATGAGTCACCGATCCCATCAATATCTCTATCAATACCACCATAATCATCCCAATAATTACCTTTTCCAAGATAATACCAAGTATTCGTACCAAGTTCTTCTGCGCTCTTACCATTCTCATTGAATCGATTCTTGTAGATGATGTTACCCGAGCTAGTGGAAAGAGCATAGATACCTGAAGCAGTATGGTTCGAGAACATGTTCTCATAGATAAGAGAGGAAGAACCAACAAGAGTGATACCTCGTTCATTTGCGTTGAACTGATTACTATATATCATAGCGCCTGCAGTATCAAGATATAAACCCACACCTATGTTATCCTCTATCGTATTATGTCTAATGATAGCTCCTGTTGAATCCTCAATATGTAATCCCGCATAGTCTGATAGCTTGATAGTATTGTTTGTTATATTGATAGCCGGAGAGGAAACCACTGCAACTCCGGTATTACTTGTTGTAATGTTGTTATCGTACAGTCTTGAGTTCGTCGACCCGGAGATATGGATGCCATAGGTTATACAATCAGATATCTGATTGCTGATGATATCGATGGTATTAGATTCAGAGATCTGTATCCCATGATTTACATTGTTGATACTGTTCCCAACAACGACACTTCCATCACCAGCACCGTCTAGATAGACACCATAACTTGTGGTATTGTTGAGATTATTTCCTTCGACGATGACGTTAAGTGCTCGTACTGCAACAAGGGCACCGATGGGAGAGGATTTCCTGTTTTGCTCATCACTGACGGTGAACTCCTGGAATTTTGCATAATCCGCTCTTATCTCAACGGTATATCGTTTATCCTCCCGCGTATCAATGATACTAGGGATACCATCAATGCTTCCCCATAGATTCAATTTCTTATCGATGATAATGGTCTCATCATAGGTTCCACCGAACACATATATAGTATCTCCTGTTGATGCAAGATCGATTGCTTCTTGGATCGATTTATAGGGTTTTTCCGCTGTTCCATCGCTATATCCTTTATATCCACTATCAACATAGATGTTTTGTGCAGCAGAAACCTGATGCACATAGATACTACTAATCCCTGCTATAGACAACATCAAAATTAGAGTAATACTCATTGGTTTCTTCATTATGTATCCCATCTCCACGATTTGTACAAATAACCATTCGTAGATTTATAGTTTTTCTTTTTGATACGCGTTTTTGGTCCAAACCTCAGATTTATGTACCTTATCCCTGTTGATTGTATGTTATGCGTGTCTGTGTTGGTGGAACATTTGATCATCTTCATAAGGGTCATAAGCTTCTCTTAGAGTATGCAGTGAAGACTGCAGGAGCACATGGTTTTGTCTTTATTGGTATAGCAACAGGACCATTGACAGCATCAAAAAGAGAGGTGGAATCGTTTCAAAAGAGAAAGGAAAGGATAGAAACGTTCCTTAAAAACAAGCAAGATACTATAGATATACAGATAGAAGGAATAGAGACCATCTTTGGTCCTACATTGACATCTGATTTTGATGCTATCATCATATCCCCTGAGACAAGATCTACAGCGGAGAAGATCAATAATGAAAGAGAGAAACGAGGGATGCAGAAAATGAATATCATTCAGATCCCGTATGTGTTAGCTAAGGACGGTAGACCAATTAGTTCCACACGTATACGTCAAAAGGAGATCGATAGCGAAGGTCATATCCTCACCGATAAAGAAAAAGGCGATTAATTTTATAAAGCATTGGTTGTTACATCGGAAGAAAACAGTACTATGAGGTGCTAGCACTATGACATATATTATCTTTGAGGTTAAAAAAGACCAGATAGGAAAGATCAATGAGATGTTAAAGGATGATGTTGTGAATCGACAAAGTGTCCTTACCCGTGATGCACATGCGTTGGGGATTGACAAAGATGTCTCATATTTCAAGGTCGAAGGAAGCGATGAAGGTTTGAAACGTGCGTTGGAGCTTGCAGAGGAATATGAACTGAAGAAACTTGATGAAAAAGAAGCAAGTGATGTGAATCAGAAGATCCTTGATGAAGAAGATTCCGCCGCCGACGGCATGGGCATGATATTCGGATAGGAAAAACCTCTACTATATATCCCAGTATTGTTTCATTGTTTTCTTTAAATCCCTAAGGACTTGTTGATAGTTTCGCAGTTCCATGGTCGTATCTTGATAGTGTTGTGGATGACCACACATCACCCCAAGTTGTGATAGAAGACAGGGTCCAATGATGGATAGATTATATCCTCCTTCAAGGGTGCAGACGATTTTTGATTGTAATAAAGATAATTGTTCTATGATGTCTCCAAACATATCCACTGTGAGCCGAAGGCCACCTAATGGGTCTTCATGATGGGAATCAAACCCTGATGAGACAATAATAAAATCAGGTTTGAACTCTCTAGCTACTGGGAGAAATATCTCCTGCAATAGAGAAGTGATCGCACCATCCCCATTTCCATAGGATAGAGGCGCATTGACCGTATAACCCCTCCCATCACCTGAACCGATCTCATCTATCTTCCCGGTACCTGGAAAATGAGGGCTGAGATGAAACGATTGATACATCACCTTATCTGAATGGTAAAAGATGTCCTGGGTACCGTTGCCATGATGGACATCAGGGTCAAAGATCAACACCTTCTTCCCCTGCTCCATGAGATCATATGCTGCAAGGGAGGCGTTGTTGAAAAGGCAGAAACCCATTGATGTCTTTGAGGTCGCATGATGACCTGGTGGACGAACAACTGCAAACCCATTATCTGCATCACCTTTCAGAACATTATCACAGAGCTGTACTGTCGCACCAGCAGCAAGCCGAGCGGTCTCAAAATCTTGTTTACAGACATAGGTGTCAAGATCAAGCCAGCTATTCTGTTTCTCACTGATGTCTTTAATCGCCTGGATCATTCGTTCATCATGTATCTTATATAATGATTCCTCAGATGCCATTGATGGTTCGATGAAAGTCATCTCATTAGCTAATGGTGACGAATAAACTGCTTGCATCATCACCATGGTCCGTTCACTATTCTCCGGATGACCTATGTTATCATGTTTTCTAAAAACCTCTGAATAGGCTACCTGGGTCACCATATGATATCACAAGCTATGATTTCTTAGGGAGTTATAAGGATTTTTCCATGGTTTTAAGTAATTGCATAGGTATTTCATGCTTCGTACAAAAAATTTTTATTATAAGTGGATGTGAAAACAAATGGAACCTTTGCTTCTTGGTCTTTCACCGGAATATCTCTATTTCAAACAAGGTCTAATAGAACCCATATCAACATATCATCACCCATATTTTCTAGCTTTTACCGGAACAGATGAACCCTGTGCATCAACTCGACAGAGACTTTTTGATCTCTGGCAGAAGAACAAAGAAAACCAGACACCTTTCTCCTACGTATCACGATTCGGTGAACTTGAGACCTATCGAAGTTTCTGGGAGTATGGCAAGACATTCCAAGCATTCAAGATCTACACAACTGAATCATATAGAGTACCAGAGGTATCGGACCATCTTTTCCATAACTATGGAGTATACACCGGCGAACATGATATCCCCTATCAACAAAGAGCATTGGTAGATCTGTTATCATCAGAGGCTACCTGGCCTTTTGATAGCGCAGGAAAAAAACAACGACTACGTATGCTAGTCTATGATATCGAGCTCACAAAGTTCGAACTAGGAAAAATCGATAGCCCAATCGATATGATAGGCTATGCATCCTCAGATATCCTCTTTGAATCAAAAAAAGACCTAAAAAATGAGATCTTCCAGTTCGATATCCTTGATATACCATCAACCATCGATGAAAAGGATATCATCCAATTAGTTTCTAGAAATAGTGATGAAGAGATCGATAACCTCTCCACATTCTGTAAACTCGTAAGAGAATACGACATCATCTCTGGCCATAATATCCTTGGTTTCGATAACAGACAGATCTACGGGCGCATCCTAACAATACTAAAACAATACCAAACACAGATAACTCCTATAGAACGTGAGATCTTTGAAACATTCCTCAAAAGATATTGTCGTGTTGATAAATCATTTCATTTTGGGATAAGTTCCGATGTGGTACAGATATATCCCTGTAGTTTCGATACCTATCTAGCATCAAGGAAATTCTATCCGTTCTTGGATTCACATAGCCTAAAAGCAGTGGCCCCCTTCCTTGGTGTTGGTATCCCTAACCGCTTGATACTTGGTCCATCAGAGATCAAATTAGATGCTCGAACGATGAAATATAATCGTCAGGACATCCTTGAGCAAATGGGTGTGACCCTGCATCTTATCCAACAGACACTCCCCTTATCATTCACCACCGGTATGCCTTTTGATATGCTCCTTGACTCCGGAGCAGTGAACATGTGGGACCATATGAGCCTTATCAGAGGTGCATTACAAAAAAAGATAATCCCTGCCACCTGCCGGGTTTCCACCATAGCTCAGAACCTTCTCCGTGATTTCAAAGAGTGCAAAACAAAAAAAGATATCGCGACAAAAGCCAAAAACAACAGAGAACAACTCTCAAAGGAATTCATACGTGTCGTGAAATATGGTTCAGAGATGCCAGATTGGATGTTATATCCCTATGTCATCTATAATGAACAAGCTAAGGATGCAGATGAACGGTTGAACTACCATATGCCTGGAGGGATGACCATTAAACCCGATAAAGACGCATCATCTCATTTCATCCCCTGGTATAAGGTCATCGTCGCTGACGTTGGAGCAATGTATCCTACTATCCTAAAAGCCTTGAACATCGGTGCTGACACCGTCCGCCTCTGTCCAAAGAACGAAACACCAGATGAATGGATCTGGTTAAAGAAGATACCAACAAGGTTTTTTGAAGAACACGACGTCATCTGGCGAAAGATCAGTAAAGAGGATAGTTATGCAGATAAAGGATTTATGATCGGTGTGAAGATAGATACAGATCCAGGTGTCGTGAACTGTGCGATGACAGGTATCATGAGTATGATAGCTCGCATCAAACAAGAGTTAAAAGAAGTGAAAACAAAGGGTAATACTGATGAGCTTTCTCGTTTGAAAATGATGTATCAAAGTGTAAAAGGAGCTCGTAATGCTGGAACTCACGGGATCATTGCTGCACCTAATGTTTCAGGCAGACAGTTCAATTTATGGGGTGCTGCAACAATTACTACTAAGGGTCAGATGATTTTAGCTGATACACTTGAGTTTTTAGAAAAAAATGGCATCCGAGTAGTATATGGGGATACAGATGGGATCTATTTGGGGTGTTCGAATTCTATTAAAACAATCCCTCATTTCTCTAAAGCATTAGGGGTCTCATTTGATACGCCCTCTTTTATATGGTTGACACCACCGGAGGATGCTGTAGCAGCTATCGACGCATGTAACAACAGATGGCAAAAGGAATTATCGTATCCTGATTTTGAGTTGGAACCCGAGTTTCATGATGCGATGATCTTTGTGAAACATAAGAATTATTTGATCTTTGATGAGAAACAAGGTTCAATTGAGATGATTACGAAGGGTAATAACTTTAAGGGATCTGATAAAGCAAATATCGCTCGAAAGGCCTTGAAGGAGATCATGATCAAGGTGTTAAAAGAGAACCCTGAATGGACCGAGGAAGATGTTGCACGGGAGGATGTCAAGGAAAGCATTATGAGGATAACCCAGGAGATCGTTGCAACGTTGGATCTCTCCAAGGTAGATATTGAGGATCTTACATTGATCCAACAGGTAAAACCAGCAAGTCGGTATAAACGGAATCAGGATGGATCGATGTCAACCTTTGGGAAGAGAGCAGCTGCTTTGGAAAAGGTGATTGGTGAACCACTTCGAACGACTGCTAAGTATCGTTTTGTTGTCACTAAACAACCTCTTCCAGGTATTCAAAATCCATCAAAAAGCGGTGTGAAACCTATTGATTACATGTATCCGATCGATAAAATAGAAGATGGTCGTGAGATAGATCTAGAGTGGTATAAACAGATGATAGAGAACTATATCCAAGGTGCGTTTGGTCTGTCTCAGATGCAGAAGACAGAGCAGACAGGGCTTGATGCTTGGATGTAGTCTTCAGTGTTTTGGTAACAGATGTCTACAAAGTGGGTATGAGTTGTATAATAAATGGTTTATAAGGTGGAATTGAAACATATGTATTGATATCTATGATGGTGATCGTTGGTCAAGTATCAAGTGAACAGGAAGCCCTTGAGATCCAATCCATCGCTAAGATAAACATGGTTGCTCAACGAGCACGGTTCTTAGCCCGTCAGAAGGAAAAGGCATCCTGCTAAAAGAGAATGATTTGACCCTACCTCAAATATATTCTCTCGTTTTACTTCTTTTTAAAGGATAATGAATTCCTTTTAGGGATTTGTATATTTAACAGGTTCCTTCATATCATCCTGTTTTGTGTTATTTTGCTCATAAGTTGATCTTTCTGTATACGTTGTAATCGTTTCGTCAGAGGAAAGAGTGGCTCCATCAGTCTTTTCTGTCTTTGACATCGTCACCTGATGTAAGGCTATAGCCCAGGTGAACAATGCGATAGCGATCAAAAGTGTTAAAATGGTCATCTTATACGGTGTTAATCGTATATGCATTCTTCCTTCACCAATCCCCTCATGGTCTTGGCACACCCATCATTGTGCATCCAAGAAAAAGTAACTGTTTTGTTTCTAAAATAGGTTGCGAAAAAAATAACGATCTTTCAAACCATATGAGATTTAAAAAATCATGCGTTATTGCTTTATGAAAATATTTAAATATTATCTAGGGCTTTTATTTGTTATAACGTTTCTTATTAGGGGACAGATAGCGTATGAAACAATCAGCATTATATCAATTCTCTTCGATGATCATTTGTGCTCTCATCTTGTTGTCTGCAGTAGGTGTCTCAGCACATCAGTCACTCCATAAAACAATACCTCAGAAAGTGGTTTTTAACTTAGAAGAGATCATAGAGGTACCAGTAATTCTCATTGGACAGACCAATGAAGATTCTACTATTGCATTAGAAGAGAACAACCACTGGCTGTTAACGCCTGGAAATCCTAAGGTGCCACTGATAACTAAGACCTTTACCTTTCCATTGGGTACCAAGATATCAGAAGTCTCCTGCCTCCCACGATCTCTCTCGCAGATGACCCTTCAATATCAAATAGAACCGGTTCCAGCGTTCCAATCCATCAATGGTGATAAAACACTGGGATCTCTTGTAAAAGATGTTATGATCTATGATTCTACTGACCCTTATCCTCTTAGTTGGTATGATATACAGATCGGTGG
>JARVGL010000048.1 GCA_029762575.1 Thermoplasmatota archaeon
GAACAAGCTATTGTCGTAGTTATGTTGCAATCGATATTGCCGATCTCCATTCTTATTGACTATCGATGTCCAGGGTCCACCTGTATTTGGATCAATGCTCCATTTTACCCATGCTGCAATGGTCATGTTGGTCGTTGGATTCAGGTTCGGTGCATCATCGACATGGATGTAATCATCATTTCCATTAAAGAAGAGAGCACTATTATTGATTCCTTGTGCCCATTGTGGTCCGGTGCCGGGGCAGTCTGGTTGCAGTGTTCCATCGTTCCCTCCGTATGTATCTATTGCTATGCAACCATTGTTCTCATCCATCTTCCATTGACTTATAGGGCTAAGAGTCGTCTGTAATGTTAATGGCTGGTAGTCTCCACCATTTATAATATTCCCATTTGACGTATACGGAAGATTAGTATCACCCACTCCGTCATCATCCATATCATATCCTGTGTAATCATCATAATAGTTCCCTGCAATAAAGGATCCACCAATAATATTAGGCCCAGGTGTCTTTGTTATATTATACTGATTTTCATATTCATCCTTCACATGAACAGAGTTGTTCACAAACTTGTTATTATACAATACATTATGGTTGCTCTCAGTCTCAAAATCGAATAAGACACCGAATACCTCTGCATTCTGGATGATATTGTTCCTTACTATCGTATTGTCGCTATTTATGAAATAGATACCCGCTAACGTGTTGTCGAGTGTGTTATCCTCAAAGAGAACGTTTTGGCTGTCGGTATCAACAATAAACACTCCAATATTACAATCATATATATGGTTATCAGAAAATACTGCGTGGGTCCCATTGCGGATACCAACACCAATACTACAGTTGTATACAATAAGGTTGCTAGCCTCTATTTCAGATATATCCTCTAACGAGGCATAGCCAGCGTTCATATCATATATAACGAGATCTGTCACTGTTATATTTGAACTATTCTGAGACATGACCGCAGCATAAATGCCTTCATCTTCATCGTCATCATCAGGTATGATATATCCATTGCGCATAGTAAACGTACTTAGTAAGACATCTTCCGTTGAATCTATTAGTAGATATCCATCTGATACTTCCTCATTAACATCGATGATGGTCTGATGCAGGTTTTCACCAATAAGACTCAAAGGCTTTGAGATGAGATATCCGCCTTCATAGATGCCGTTCAATAGATAGACAATACCAGTTTCGGCAACGTGATCGATTCCTTGTTGGAGATCATTGAAATGATCATATCCCCAGCCATTGGTCAATTCATTGAAATCATTGCTCACATAGACTGTCAATGGAGCGTCTATGTCATCTTCCTCCTCGTTGATCCCATCTTTTAATAACCCGTTATAGAGTAGTTTGTTACTCGTTGTATCCCTTACAGAGGCAACAACACTATATACTCCTCCAATTCGAGATGATGAGTAATAGACGCGTTCCCCGATATCCCATCGTCCATTGTTGTTTGTATCGGAGAACACTATGGTATCTAATGAGAGGGTCTGTTGTTGTCCACCTATGGTGACAAGAAACTCTATGGAAGAATCTAAGGATGAACCACCAAGATGTTCTAGAATAAGGTCATTGCCTTCAACATATCCTACGATATTGACTTTTGGTGATTCTTGTATGACTAACGAAGAGGAGAGGGTAAGATATATAACGGAAAAAAGAGCTACAGCGATAGCTAGAAGAACAACTGTTCCTACGATCTCCGAAACTGCATATGAACATTTTTTCTTTATCCTATTTTTTTGTAACATGTTACACCTTATAGATACCATATCTCATTCTCACTTCCGATGGACCTAACGCTCTCTCATATACTGTTACTTCATCGATGATTCCGTTGAAGAACTTTTGATTGTTGTTATCTGATCCAATGGATATCCCTCGTCCATTGTTCTTTGGGCTTCCAGTTACACTCGTATTATCTGTTTCATTACCGTTTACATAGAGTCTTAGTGATGATCCATCATAGGTAAGGACCAGATGATACCATGTACCTAGATCTGGACGACCTTCATCCCATTCCACAGAATATGATCTGTCACCTGTGATATAGATGCTCCCTTTCCATCCTCTCCATATGTCTTGTCCAAGACCATGACCATCCCAATCACCGTTCTGAACGAGTTTTGCTGTTTTATGGGAACTGGGAGAAACCAATATTTCAAAGGAGAACGTATCATTTAATCGAAATGATGTATCATTTCGGATATCGACCGTATCATCTAGACCATCAAACAACAAGGCGCTTCCCTGAAATCCTGTTGTCCATGTTGCACCAATAATGTCTCCATCTCTTTCATCCACGGCATCATAAACGATGGAGCCAGCGTTTTCATCAAAAGACCATTGGGATGCTCTGCCTTCAAGTTCAGTTGAATATATATAATAACAGGTGGCATCTGCATGGTCTGGCGGATATTCACTAAGTGTATCTTTTTTTCCGATACTATAGAATTCATAATACCCAGTACCATTTGGAAAACTAAAAGACCAGTTCCACGGATAGTTACTATCGGTATCATAGTATATCCAATCCATAGAACCAGTTGGTTCTTCCTCTCTTTGATTCCAAGAAGAAATCGTCACTGTTCCCTGTTTTCCCACACGATACCCATCCCATAGAGAACTTTCTTTGTTATATGTTGCAATACCAACATATCCAGTACGATATGAGGAATCTGACATGATCGCTTGATCAGTGATTGTATGATTGAAATAATCATCTATCGTATACAACGTAGCGTATACATTTGCTGTATCCACATGTATACTTACATAATACCATTGATCGATTGCACCTGTCGTATCTCCCATTACTCGTGAGCCATAATCCCATTGTTTTCGTAACTGAGGGTTTTTCTCATTGGAACGACAATCAATGATCGACTGATAACCATCGCTTTCAGCAGATGCCCCAAACAATGATACACCAGGACCCAGCATCTCGTTTCCACTACCACCAAGATTCTTCACCCAAGAAGCAACAAAAAAAGAACTATTATACGAAACACTTGTATCTAATTGGATCTTATACGCTTGCCCGGCATCATTGTTCTTATGTGCATATGATCCAATCATTGTATCGTATGAATCTGATCGAGAGGTTGATATCCCAGTTCCCCCTGCGCTATCAAAAATCGTAGTTGAATCTTCGAAATCTTCCCAGATATCAAAGACCCTTGAAGCGTTTCCAGTTGTGCTTACAGAAGCGTTGCCATAATAAACATAGAATACACCACCAGTTGTTGGTAACCGATCAACTTTAAACCAAAACAAGGCGCGATATCCATCAACTTTTATCTCTCTAACATATTCTAACGCAGAACCAGTATCATCAGCGAATCGAATATCATCAAAATCATTTTGACAAGATCCATTCAGATACAGGTTAGACCCTGAGCTTATACCTTGCCCATAATAGATGGTGAGGGGAATAGTAATATTGGTTAAATTTGTCTGTTCTCCACTTATATTACATGCTGTTCTATAGGAGAAACCATCAAAAACCCATTTATCTACTGTATCGATGCTATGATCCACCCCATCATCATATGGTAGTTCTACGACCTGCCATTCTATCCAACTGTTTTGCCCAGTATAGTTACGACAAATAATAAGTGAGGTATTACTAGCGAGATATGCATTTGGGAATGGTCGAGGGAACGCAGATCCTGTTCCAGAGGATGTTGTTCCAGTAAATACCACTGTTCTAGAAGTGTTTATAGCTGTTAAAGACTCAGTATGCTTACTCCATCCTGATGTAGATGAGTAATCCACTTGGCCTTGCTGTCTGCTTTCTACACCAGAACCAAAATCGATCACATAATACTGGACATTACGAACATAATTATTATTATCATGGGGATAGAATTCTATCGTGCTAGTGTTCAGGATATTTCCTGCGATACCTAGCTGCAAAAGACCATTCTTATTACATGCAAATTGCCAGAGCAATAGACTCGTGCTCGTATTGATATTTGTATTTAGAGTCACTTGATTTCTAGAGGTAGGACTATGCCTTTCAACTATAGTGGCGCCTCGTTGGAAACTATCGATCTTATCAACATCCCATTCGACGACAATCCATCGAAGAG
This sequence comes from Thermoplasmatota archaeon, assembly GCA_029762575.1. Classification (GTDB taxonomy): domain Archaea; phylum Thermoplasmatota; class E2; order DHVEG-1; family DHVEG-1; genus EX4572-165. The sequence goes on from JARVGL010000048.1 coordinate 4,108, forward strand.
ATCCAGAGATGGTATCAGAGATATCCCGATAGATGGTCAATTCTGTTGAAGAGGTGACGTTTGCATAGAACATGCTATGAGCAATCTTGCTTCTCCCATTGTTGTTATTAGTAGCAATTACTAGAGCCATACAATGTTCTGGTGTTACAATGGATCCGATATCAAGTGACCAGCTGTTACCTTTTGCAGCAGAATAGGTATCATCGCCTCGATAGACCGTGAACTCTTCATCGAAACATTCAATGACCTGCCATGAGAACCATATATCGTTGACATCAGATTCTCTATTGACCCGTAGAGTGGTCTCATTGAAGAGATATGCAGAGACTGCGCCACTATTTGCATTTAGTGACGTCCCTCCAACCTTTTGAGTATAGGAATATGCATGTGGCAATAGGACAAAGGCATGACTGATATTCTGCACTGTTTCGATAGCAATATCTTGTTGTGTTGAGGTGATACGAGTATAGCCTTGTTGTACCTTATAACCAGATTGTGTTTCTTCACCACTCCAAGTCTTGTTATCTTCACTATACTGATAGTATAAGGAGACATCTGTTAATCTTTTATCTCCTGTTGCATTGAGCGGTATCTCAGAGGTCTGCGTATAGGGTTGTATTTGATCTACTGAGGTGTTCAATGAAAAAGGTGGATTATAATAACAGGACGTATCTGCTTCCAAGGGAGGTTGTTCTGATTCATTGTTCAGATGACCGATACTATAGAACCGGTAAAACCCGTAATCATTGGGAACATGAAACTCCCAGCTCCATCCGTCTGATCCGTTTGTATCGTTTTGATATAGCCTCCATCCATCCCATGAACTATTATCAAAAGAGTAATCAAACCAAAGGGAAACAGATTCTACTTGTGTTGTATTTACAGCTGAAAGCATGATGGGAAAAGATGTATATTCATAGAATGCTAAAGGAATCAACCGGGTATCTAGTTCAATCTGTGTTCCTTCTTGGAGGATGCCGGTAAGTATTATCTCATTGGTCCTAGTATTGATGACAGTGACCTCTACTGTTAGTTGTTGTAATGTGCTGTATTCATAGATGATTCGTTCCCCGATATCCCACCGTTCGTTCTCATTATGATCATAGGTTATCGTTGAAATATATGATTGATCTCCTGCATCGATGATGATGCTATACTCGGCAAACGATAACGAGGGACCTCCTTGATGATGCAATAAAACACTATTCTCTTTCAATTCACCAAGGATGATCGGTGGAGCGGAATACTCAGAAGCAGGGTTAGAAAGCACTGAAGTATAGATGACTGAGAATAATGCTACCGCTATGGCAAGAAGAAGCACGGTTCCGATGATTTCAGAGACCGCTTGTGATGACCGTTCCCATTTCATCCCAAGCATCACCTAAAAGAGATATTTAAAGATAATGATGGATATGATCCCTAAAATAAAACTAAGCCGCATACCACCTGAGATATTCCCATCCATCAAATAACCTGCAAGGATTCCTGAGCCAACAGCTTGTACAAATACAAACGAATACAACCCATAATGAAGATATGCGGGATCGATCTGTTTGATGAACCCTTGTGATCCGCTTTGTTGCATCTGTATCTCAAAGAAATAATTGAATAACGTAGAGTTAAGAATGAACATGATCAATAAGAACACAAAGAAACACATAAGGATGACAACAGCATACATACTCATATTTGAGTATCGTTGTTGGCGTACGCGATTGACCTGTTGTAGCTCTAAAGCGGCAGCTTTGAACAACGCAGGGGTATTACCTCCCATCTCCAATCCTCGGTTGATTGATAACACAGATCGAACGATCAAAGGATTCTTCATCCTTTCAGCGAATTGAACAAACACTTGTTTTATCGGCAGCCTCCATGATAATTCAGCGTTCATCTTCTTTATCTCTTTTGTCAATCGAGCATAATTTCGTTTCGAAAGCATTTTGATAGAGTCAAACACGTTCATCCCAGATGCTAATGAATTGGAGACGCCAATAAGAAAATCGGGTAAACGGTCCTGGATATCTAATTTCTTTTTCAATTGACCATGAGTATAGAACGCATAGGGTCCAATGAGAAGGAGTAGTGAGAGAAACAATAGATCAAAATATTGATAGAACGATAACGATAGATACCCGATATAATTCAAAACAAATAAAATGATATAACACGCAGCTATCATACCAAACGAGAAAAGAAACACCATCAGGCTTCCTTTGTTGTATGAACATTTTTCCCTAAAACTTCCCCCGATCTCCTTTTTCCCTTTTCCTACCTCTTCAAGGCTTGTTGCCTTAATGAGAATATAGAACATATAATAAAGAAGGGGGAGGACGAGGAACGCAAATATATAGATGACATCAAAGGAACTTGAGGATACATCTCCTACAAAACCCATGACGGAGACGATGATGACTAAGAACAAGGGAAACGCGATAACCGCCATCACGAATAACTCTGCGATCAATGAGAGAAACTCTAGATTCCGTTCCCGTACTAAGAGATCATCCTCCATATATTGATGGACCATTGTTGAAAGATAGATGTCAAGTCTACTACCTGCTTGTATCGCACCAAGCAATCCTTGGATAAACGCTTTGAATTTCACCGATGGTGTTTGCTCGATAGCATGTTCCAAAGCGGTGATACTATCAACACCCATGAAATTTATCTCGCGGGAGATCTTCTTAGCCTCATGCTGTATCTCCCCATAGATGTTTGTTGTTGCAAGGGTGCGGAACATTTCTCCTGGTGAAATACCGGTCTCTGACATCGTACTAAGAAAATTAACTGCATAGGGGAGAAACCGGTCGATGCTATTTGCCCGTCTTTTAATAACAAAGAGTGGATAATACTGAAAGAATCCTAAGATACAACTAAACATCACAATAGGTACCAATAATAAAAGGACCATGGTGATAGGTAAGGGAAACAAGACATAGAACACTAAGGCGGCGATTGCAAATATCACAGCAGCTAGCATCGCGTTCATGAGTGCGAACGAATCATATTCTTTTTCAGTTAGTGAGATATTGGCTTGTTCCAGTAGTATATTTCTTTGTTGTATTTTTTCTTTGTTTTTCTTTTCAAAAAGACCATGGAATGTTCTCAGACAAAACTGTGAATATGAGGTTGAGTTCATGGTATATCTGCCTTGACTTTTGCTATCACGGCCTCTGGGTCTTTTTTATATTCTGAGACGATACGACCAACATCCCGATAAGACCGGATATCATGTTTCTGCATCCACGTTAGAATCATTTTCCGTCGTTCAAGTTCTTCCTGCAGCTGTTTGTTATCCCAGCCTCTCTCCCTTTTGATCTTTTCCAGGATATTACTCCCACCATGATACTGGAAACGATCATCGATGGGAGACACCCAGGTAAATGGTGTCACAGAGATCAATCGTTGGGATTCAGGGTCTATCTTTATTATCTCAACGATGCTTTTCACCCGACGTTCGACTTTTCCATCTGTTGTAGTTATCGCGTTTAAAAATACGATGACGTCAAGGGATGTAAGAAGAGCTCTTGGTAGAGAGATTGGAGGGCTTTCTAAACGTTGGATCAAAGTTTGGATGTCGCTTGCATGAATTGTTGAATAGGACAAATGTCCTGTAGCCATCGCTTGAAATAACGTATAAGCCTCTTTACCACGTACTTCACCGACGATGATGACCCTCGGACGTTGCCGTAAAGCTGCTTTGATAAGATCGAACATATCAATATCTTTAGCGGATTTATCCTTTTCAGAACTTGAAAACCCTGTTCTTGAAGTCCCTGCTATCCAGTTCTCATGAGGAAGATTGATCTCTCTAGTATCCTCGATAGAGACGATCTTTGAAGACGGCGGGATGAACAAAGAAAGAGCATTTAGTAGAGTGGTCTTCCCTGAAGCCGTCCCACCACAAAAGAGGATTGAACACCCATATTCCATGATCAACCAAAAATATGATACCATTTCCATAGATATCGTATGATATCCTACGAGATCGATCGCGGTCAATGGATTAGCTCTGAACCGTCTAATGGTGAAAGTTGAACTTTTCGTAACAGTTTTTGCAAGAGTTGCCTGCAATCGGGACCCATCAGGAAGCTTTCCATCTACGATAGGTTCATAGACCGATATCTGCTTCCCGCATAGCTGGGTAAGTTTCACTACAAACGATGTCAATTCATCATCATTGGTGAACACGATGTTCGACTTGATCGATTCATATTTTCGGTGATAGATGAAGAGGGGGACTTGTTGTCCATCACAGGAAATATCCTCGATATTATCATCATGCATGAGCACATCTATCTTTTCATAACCTAAGAAATCTCTAAAGACATAATAATAGACGTTGTTCTTCTGTGTGTCATCTAAAAGTATATGGTTTGTTTCGACAATACTATCAAGCGTACTCTTAAGTAAAGAATGTTTGTTCTCATCCTCGCTCTCTGAGACATCCACATCTGTTTGAAGTCGGAAGATACGAGTAAGCTTTTCTCGAACGTCTTTTTCCTCTTCTGTCAACTGAGGCTCAAAGACCTCATAGATATATTCTTTTATTTCATCATCAAACCGTATACTCGCTTTTCCAAGATCATTCCAACCAAACGTAAACAGAGCATCTGAAACATTATTTTGGTCTGTAGATCCTTCTTTTTTCTCTTCCGGGTCCTTATCTTTTTCTATTTCCTTTGTATGCTGCTTTGTATGATGTTTTTCCTTTTCAACAGATGTAGCGCGTTTTTCTATCTGCAATAATAAGGAACCTGTATCCTTCTCCGGTTTAGAGAATACGCTTGTCAAGTACTATCCCATCCTACTGATATCAAAATACATTAACGGTATATAAGGTTTAATATATTGTTCAATACCAAAGTATGATTTTTACCAAATGTTTTATACTGATTTGTATATTTCATATTGTAATTAATGAAGGTAGTTGAGGAGAGAAACAATATGAAAAAAATACTTCTTGATGAGAATGATATCCCAACATCATGGTATAACATCCAAGCGGATATGCCACATCCATTGGACCCACCGTTGAACCCTAAGACATATGAACCAATGAGGCCAGAGGAACTCAATGTAATATTCCCTATGGAACTTATCAGACAAGAGGTCAGTCAAGAACGATGGATCCCTATCCCTGAAGAGGTTCGTGAGATCTATCGCATGTGGCGACCAAGCCCTCTCTACCGTGCAGAACGACTTGAAAAAGCACTTAAGACCCCTGCAAAGATCTATTACAAATGGGAAGGTGTCAGTCCACCAGGGAGCCATAAACCAAACTCAGCAGTCCCTCAGGTCTATTACAATATGAAAGAAGGCATCGAACGTATTGCCACAGAAACAGGTGCCGGACAATGGGGTTCTGCCCTCTCCTTTAGTGCCAAGTTATTCGAACTTCAATGTCGGGTCTATATGGTGAAATGTAGCTATGATCAAAAACCCTATCGCAGGGTGATGATGGAGAACTGGGGTGCAGAAGTATATGCGAGTCCTTCGGATCAGACAAATGTGGGAAAAGAGATCCAACAGAAGATGCCCGATACATCTGGAAGTCTAGGTATCGCGATAAGTGAAGCAGTTGAAGACGCAGCGACCCATGACAATACCAACTATGCACTTGGATCCGTGTTGAATCATGTTGTCCTTCATCAAAGCATCATTGGGTTAGAGATGAAGAAACAATTCGAACAGATCGATGAATACCCCGATATCATATTAGGTTGTGTCGGAGGCGGAAGTAACTTTGCAGGTGCATCGTTTCCTTTCCTCATGGATAAGATACAGGGAAAGAAACCAGATCTTCGAGCGATATCCGTTGAACCACTTTCCTGCCCAACCCTTACAAAAGGACAGTTCCGTTATGATTTTGGTGATAATGTGGGTCTTACACCCCTCTTGAAGATGTATACCCTGGGGCATAACTTCGTACCTGCTGCGATACATGCAGGTGGACTTCGATATCATGGCGATTCACCACTCCTTTCACGGTTGACCAAAGAAGGATATATGGAAGCGGTAGCATACCATCAAAAAGAGGTCTTTGATGCAGCTCTTCTTTTCGCAAAAACCGAAGGATTCGTGGTCGCACCAGAAGCAGCACATGCAGTGAAAGCAGCTATTGATTTTGCTCTGATGGCCAAACGAGACAATGAAGAGAAAACGATCGTGTTTGCAAACAGTGGACATGGTCATTTCGATCTCTCAGCATATGATCTGTATCATCAAAACAAGATCCAGGATTACGAATACCCTGAACAACTTATCAACCAAGCAATGGCCGAACTACCAACCTTCTAGAAAGGATTCTTTTATCCTTTCTCATTTCTTATTTCTAATAGATGGTGATTCCTTTTATCCCTTTGACGTTGTATATAAAGTATGAGAATAGTCTTCTTTGATCTTTTGTCATTGTGTTTATATTTTGTTTTGATTGATGATTTTAGTTGATGTAGTATGCAGTCAAGTATAACGAAAAGTTGTGGCCACAACCAACTAAAAATATGATGAGATCGTTAGGAGAATTTTTGGTTTTTCTTAAGGTTGAGAAGAGTCTTCTAAGTCTTGTTAAAACTGGTCGATTTTCTATTAATGAAACAACTTTGAAAGTTAAGTAATATGTTCGCGGTAATATATATCTATAGAATGATATGAATATTGGTGATAGGTATCCATTGTTTGAAGTGGAGAATTTACATCTGATTGAAAGAAAAAAACAACATAAGAAAGGGAACAGTGTACATCATATACATCTCTAAATGGAATGTTCTATTATTCATTTAACACTAGGTTCAATGTTTACTTTCTATCTTGCATAAATTTGCCACGAAGGGACTTTCTTGATCATTATAGTTGTTTGCGGTAGATTTTTGAAATCATCATAGAAAGATATTTATAAAATTATATTAATACATAATTAATAATATGTG
>JARVGL010000049.1 GCA_029762575.1 Thermoplasmatota archaeon
CTATTTCATCATCTGGTGGTTAACGGTAGGGGCTCAGCTCATACTTCTTTCATTGGAATTTGCATCATTCTATGGTGTACTCTTTATGTATGTGTGTCATGTGTGGATGGATTTTGTCTGGCTTATAGGTATCGCATATCTATCAAAAAAAGGTCGAAATATCATAGGTATGAGCTGGTATCTCCCATTGCTTGGAGTCTTTGGGATAATCCTCATATATTTTGGCGTTAGATTCATACTAGATGCGATAGGAGTATAATACAAAGGTTCCATAATTGATTTTAAATAGTATCTCCTGATTACCATCAATTCATGCCACAAGATACCCGTCGAAATATAACCAATATCATTGTCACAGGAAAAAGCGGTGCGGGAAAACAACCAAGGATCGATGTCCTCAAAGAGGAATATACTCTTGAACAGCTTTCAACAGGTGATATATTCCGCAGATATCTAAGGATTTTTAATGAGTATGGATACAAAAAATCGCTTACAGATTTTTGGGATACTGAAAAAAATACGTTCATATCCGATGAGAAAATCGCACGGAAACTATCAAACAACGACAAAGATATCATCCTAGGATTAAAGGCAAAATATTTTGTTGATAAAGGATTATTTGTCCCTGATTCAATAACAAACGCATTATTTGAAGCGGCATTCTCAGAGAAAAAATATCAAAAACAGATACTTGATGGCTATCCTCGGACTCTTGACCAAGCAATCTATCTTCTTGACCTAATAAAAAAACAGTGTTCATCTATTGATTTCATTGTTCTTGTCGATAATTCTGATGATCGTATCATCAGTCGGACCGTTCAAAGACGCATCTGTCCAAACTGTGGAAAGGTCTATCATCTTACCTACAAACCACCTAAAGATGGAAAATGCGAGATTTGCCAGGTTGATGTCATTCAACGATCAGATGATACGGAGGAAAAGATAAAATCACGACTTAACGAATACCAAGAGAAAGCAGTACCTGCCATAAACTATCTCAAAGAACAAGGAATCCCGGTTATCACCGTCCCAGGTCATCTTGAATCGTTTACCATGGAAAACGTTCGTAAAAGTGTTATGGACGAAATTGAAAAACTCTACGTAACCACATAATCCCCTGGGTCTCCTAGACACATATCGTGAGAATAATGTGTTAAAAGGCCGTACTCTCCTCTCTGACGTATCTATTTATGATACAGAACAGGATAAGACCTCGCTTTATTTATTCAACTGGTTTTTATTGTTTAATATCCAAAACAATATTTGAGAAATCTATATCGTCTTTATCTATAGCTTGTTCGATGTGGTGTTTTGGAAAAACAATCTGAAAGATTGTTCCTTTTCCCAGTCCTTCGGATTCAACCCATATCTTACCTTGATGTTTTTCAACGATCCGTTTACAGATAGCTAGCCCCAGCCCACTACTTTCGAAATCATGTCTTGATTGATCTGCCTTGTAGAACTCTTTGAAGAGATGAGACGCTTGCTCGTTGGTCAACCCAATCCCTTCATCTTTTATCTTGATATGAATCTCTTCATCTGTCTCTATAGCCAAGATTTCTACTTTTCCCCCTAAAGGACTATATTTTATTGAGTTGTTTATGAGGTTAGTGAACAATTCCTCAACGAGAAATGCATCAGCAAAGAGTCTGAGTGTCCTTGAAATGTTGTTTTGGATATGGATGTGTTTCTCATCGATCATAAATGTATTTGTCTTAATGATCGTATCCACATGATCATAGAGATCCACAAACTCATAATGTAGTGTTGTCTTTGGTGAGTTCAAACGAGCAATTTCAAGTGTCTTCTGAACAAGGTTCTTCATATACCCAACATTCCTATTCAATACAGAAATGATCTCTTGGTCCTTTGTATCACTACAATGTTTTTGAAGAACAGGCAAAAGATGTATCAGCGGTCCAAGGGGATTTTTAAGATCGTGACCGAGTTGATTGATGAGCTCGTCCTTTTGTTTCAAGAGGTCTTGTATCTCTTTTGTACGAAGATCGACCTTTTCTTCAAGTGTTCTGTTCAATTTTTCCAATTTGTTCTGAGTTTCTTTAAGTTTTGTTATATCAAGAGAAACATTTGCTAGGTACAGAGGATCCTGGGTTTTAGCATCCTTTATCATGAATGTCGTAGCCAATACCTCTGTTCGTTTCCCTGTTCTTCTATTAATATATTGTAATTCTCCTTTCCACATATTACTTTCATGAAGTGAAGAGAGAACTTCATCATGTAAAAGAGGTTGGAATTCCGAGGGTATGACATCAAAGATGGTAACGTTCGAAAGATCCTTTTGTTCTATTCCTAGGATACGCGATCCTGCTTCATTCAAGAAGACCATCGTTCCGTCAAGAGTGGCTAGGTTCACTAGTTCGCTACTATTCCTTACAACGGATGCGAGTTTCTGTAATTCTTCCTCATTTTTACGTCGATCGGTCATATCCCTAGATACAAATACTATCTGATTCCCTGCTAAATCAGCACTTGATTCAAAGTGATGCCAACGGCCTGACTTGTCTATAATTCTATATTCTATGTCCTCATGAAGTTGTATTTTATCTTTCAATCCAAGTTTACTAGCTACAAACGCTTTATAATTTCTCATTTTATCAAACAAAAATTTCCTATCTTCAGGATGAATTAGATCTAAAGCGTTTGTCCCAATGAGGTCTTTTGGATGATATTCTAATATTTTTTCAACAGATGGACTGATATAGGTATAGATGGGTTTCGTAGAAAACGTAGTCATCGCAATGACATCACTAGTGTGTTCAGCTATGAGTTTATATTTTTCCTGACTTTTTTGAAGTTCTTGTTTTACCTTCTTAAATGATGTCTTCAGAGAAAAATAAGCGCTGATCCCTTTTGTTGTATCGCTCATCTGTTTTGGATTAACAAGAAATATTATCGCTAAAAAAATGTAGGAGATAAAATAACCATTGATCACAAAGAAATTTTGATAGGATACTTCACTGATACGGGAGATATCAATCGACATGGATGCAAGAGCACAAGAAATAATCGATAGGAGAAAAAAGATACTTGATATATCCCTATCTATAAAAACCAAGGTAAAACAAATGAATAGTATCAAAGTTAACCCAACGATCATAAAAATAAGATAGGATACCGCAGATACAACATCAAAGAGGAGTAATAGAAAACTGAGGATATTGAAAAAGATAAAAGATTTAAAGATAGGTTCGAAATCCTTGTTTCTCCAGAACGTTAAAGAAAATGTTGTATGAAATATTAAGATAAGATATGAAGCAGCACCGTATCGAAACAGATTATATAGAAGAGCGTTACGTTCAATATCTATTGAACCTCCAAATGATAAAATGATAAAGGAACCCGTGCTTAAGAATAATCCAAGCGAATACATCAATTTTCTTTTATCCTTGTCCTTATGGAACAAGAAAAAAAGATAACAAGCAATAACGATAACAAAAAAAGCAATCAGTATCCAGAAAAGCTGAAGTATCGACATCATATCCATCAAGTATGTTATTCTATTCCTAATATGAAATACACTCTATATCCCATTTCACCTAAATCCTTCAAGGTATTTTTTAGAATGACGACACCATTTTATTAAAGTATTCATTTTTGCTCCATCTATTATACATACTGCTGTACAGATCTTTATATGTATAGAGTATTAGCGCTTTTTCCTAAAGGAACAATAAGGGTTAAAAAACATAATACTATGTATATGTTGAAATTATGAAGGCATTCTATGGTGCAGCTATTCAAGGAGCTCAAGATAGAAAAGAAAGAGCCGTTGTCCATCAACATATCATTTCATCAATCAAAACCTTAGGTTTCTCTGTTGTCACAGAACATACAACCGGTAAAACCTATGAAGAAGCAATACAAAAACTCCAAGATGCAATCGGCCCCTTGCCTCCAAAAGGGATACAACGACGGATCTACGTCCGTAACAAGATGATCGAAGGAATAGAAGGAGATGTTGTTGCAGCGGTCTTTGAGGTTTCAACCCCCAGCCTGGGAACAGGTATAGAAATAGCACATGCCTATCTACGACCACGGATGGGACTTCCAACGATCCCTATCCTCTGCCTCTATCAAAAAGATTATTGGCCAAACCAACTCTCAACAATGATACAAGGGATACACCATGATACTGTCCCGCAGATGACTATCGTTGAGTACAGTTCACTTGATGATATCAAGGATATTCTCATATCTTTTTTCAGAGAGATCTTAGAGACAAAGGAATGATCTATCTTCACTTTATCAATAAAAAACTCTAAAGAATTCGAGAGTATACCGATGATACTCTAATATATACCATGAATATATTTACTATATAGCAAACTAAACTGGTGGCCTCTATGACGAGTCTTAGAGAAATGAAGGAAAAGCAATACATCCCAACTAAGACATTTTTAAGGATGTTGACCAAAGGAACCGTATCATTTGGTTTTGTTTTCATCACGAACGTTAGGGATATCAAAAAGATAAGTTCAATAAAGAAAGTCAAGAAAGAATACAACCGGCCGCCAAGAAGATACACGTTACCGGCGTATAATGAGAACATGAAATATTCTGATTCTAACGAGAAATATCTTCGCCCAACGCTCTATTGCGATCATCGTTGCCCGGAGATCATCTCACTTGCAAATGAGCTGGGAGCATTCAGGAAATCAGAGTGGGAGTATTGCGAAGCAGCATTCGAATGGACCAAAAGAAATCTTCTGTTAGAGATATCCTTGTTAAATGAGCTACCTGAGACCTTGAAACGAGGAACAGGTACGTGTGTGCATATTAACAATGTCTTTGTGGCATTATGCCGAGCAGCAGGGATAAAGGCACGGTATAAGATGTTTGCAGCCATACAAAGTCAAGCTACCTATGACGAGATGTATGATCCTATCATGCAACGATGGTATGATGCTCTTGGATATTTCTCACTTGAAGCTGATATTGAAGTATATATTAATGGAAAATGGGAGGTTGCAAACACGGCTCCTACCCCTGAACGTCAAGCTGCTATGGGAGTACCCATTACGAAATTTGGTGAAGAATCACTTGGCGTATGGTTCAACGCTATACCAGGGACAATGTTTTGGACTGAATCCATACCCTATGGGCTAGACTATATCCTACGATTTCTCTTTAAGATAGCACCAGGAACTATCGATAATATCAACGCAAATGTGAATAGACTCCGTGAAAAAGGTGTGGAGATCATTAAACAACATGGTGGTGAAAAACAATATGACGAGTTCAAACGAGCTGATTTTAAACCACTGTTTCCTACAATGAACCTTCAAAAAAGACAGGGGATCGTTTTTGAAAGATAGGTTAAAACAGGTCCTTTATTCTTTCTTCTTTGAATACCATAGTCTTTTACTAGTGATGAAATCATCTATTCCTTTCTTTTGGATCGCTCGTAGATTCTTAAGATAAGCGTCTCCATGAACAGGTTCTAAGAATTGTAGTGTCTCACAGGCCTCAAACATATCGCATTCCCAGCAACCTCGTAGTTGCTTTTTCTCCACACATTTCCGGATCTTACAAAATGGAGAACCACCACCGTTCAGACAACCTTTTTTACAACGGAATTTCACCATTGCCCCAAGCACTTTGTAACACTCATCATAGTGTTCGAAATCCTTTCCAAACGAATAAGTGGAAATGAATCTAGCAAAGAGATCATATCGATTTTCACGAAGCTCTTTACGTAAATCTCGTGCGAGATCAGGGATGACGCCTGTGTATCCATGACAATCACCACAGTATAATCCGCAATATGCAACAAGCGTACGTTCTTCCATTTTTTCAGCCATAAAGAAAAGAATATGGTTTCTCTTAATAAATTGATTTCAACCTATGATCGATTTTCTAAAGAAATCAATATGAAGAAGAATGCTATATCATTAGAGTATATGTTACCATACGTCATTGTTCATAATGCAATAAGCATTGATGGTCGACTTGATCTCAATCAAATAGATCTAAGATTATATTACAAGATCGCTTCTAATTTCAACGAAGATGCAACTCTTGTCGGAAGTGGAACGATGCGTTCTATATCAGATGATGAAGGAAATGAAGATGAACGTGTCTATGAAAAACCAAGAATCGATGCAAAGGATACCCGTCCGATACTTTTCATTGTAGATAGCAAAGGTCTTGTACGGAACTGGCATATTATGAAAACAGCTGGATATTGGAAGAATTTTGTTGCATTATGTAGCGAAACGACGCCTAAGGATTATTTCAAGTATCTCTCAGAAAGACATATTGAATGGATAATAACAGGAACTGAAAAGGTGGATATACCAAAAGCATTGGAAAAAATATATTTAACCTACGGGATAAGAAGATTACGGGTCGATAGCGGTGGTATCCTTAATGGTGTTCTTCTAAGACACCATCTCGTCAATGAGATAAGTATTCTTATCCATCCCCAGGTTGTTGGTGGTGATACACCTAAATCATTATTTGTCGATTCTAATCCTTGGTCAGAAAAAGATACAAGTGAAATGATACTAAAAAACGTTGAGCGATTTGATAACAACATCCTCTGGCTTTGTTATCAGGTATTAAAAAAGAAAAAAGAGGGAGAATCACCTTTCTTACCTTGAACTAGGTGATCCAAAGATAACGTTTTTAGCTGCTAAGAATACTAGGATAATGATCATTGAAAGAATCGCTACTGTAGCAATACCATTTTGAACACCGTATATAGGATCCACATCCATTCTTTTGATCGCAATACCTAAGAGCGCCCAGATGATCACTAGGCAATACCCGATATCAGCTCGAGTATATATCATCAAAAGCGTAATCAATGTTGCAACCGCAATCACAAGCATTGTCCAAAGCGCCTCACCAAGAAACAATCCATTAACATTTGACACTACAAGAGCCGCTGTGACGTTAGCAATCGTTGCAACGGTGATCCAGCCTAGATAAACACTGATGGGAAGATGGACAAGGATTTTCTCTTTTCGAGGGACACTAACAAGACCTATTTCTAATCGTAGATATATCATGAGAAGTGATACAAAGAGAAGTATCATTGGTAAAAGAGAGTAGACCACATATTCATAATGCCAAAGGAATATCCAAACGATATTACTAATACTAGCAAGCATGAAAAAGACCCCTATCTTATTAACAAAACCTGTATCGATATCTTCTTTTTTCTTCATAGCTAGGATCTGATAGACCGCAAAACAAACAAGTAATGCATAGATAACTCCCCATATAGCAAAGGTGAGACCTGTAGGGACAAAAAGATTGGGGATATTATCAGATAGCTCTCCTGTATTTTTACCGTTGATGGGTAATATGTTTGCTAGAGAGTTCACAGCAATGGTCAAAAAAACAAAGATGATATTTCCATACATGAGAATTCGTGTTTTCATATCCATTTACTTCACCACTTGCCCGAAAGTATATCTCTTTTCATTCATTATGTTTTGTATTTATCCAAAATTCCGAGGAATCTTCTTATAAACAGATATGTTATGGTCTCGTGTATGAAACCTGGAGGTTTTTCAGAAGAGGATGTGCTAGGTCTCGCAAAACAAGGCTATGAACATGGGAAGGCGACATTTGCTATTGAAAAAAGCTCCTCTGCATTACTTGTCATCGACATGCAGGACGAGTTCGTAAGACCCCATTGGTCACCCTTCTGGGTTCCCGAGGCTACACGAAGAGTCCCTCAGATGAAACGATTGATACAATATTGTCGATCACAAAATATCCCTGTGATCTACACCGTCTATTCAAAGACACATCAGTATCTAGATAGACCAAAAACATTACCTTTGATGCCCAGTCGGTTCCCTGAAAAAAATATTGATCTCTCACCCTATTTCATATCAGGATCCATATGGCATGAACTGGAACCAGAGCCCCATGAGATCGTAATCCATAAATCATCGTATAGTGCATTTCATGAAACGCCATTAGAGACCATTTTAAAGAAAATGGAGAAGGATACCGTCATCATCTGTGGGACATTAACGAATTATTGTTGTTCTACCACTGCCCGTCAAGCATTTGAACGTAGTTTCAAGGTCGTGTTCGGTAGTGATGTTACCGCAGCTCATTTCCCTGAGCTTCATGATATGGAACTTAAGGTGTTGCGAAGGGGATTTGCACTCGTATTATCCCTTGATGAGATCCTTAAAGAAATCACATGATCATAAAGGAAAAGTCAAGTATGTGTTTCAAACAAGATCAAAACAGTCACCTAAGGATAAAAAAATTATTGTTCATAGGATATAACCAATATATAGATCATACAACCCCTAGAGTTGAAAAATATTTATGAACTATGATAAGTATCCTTTGTTCATGGACTCTGTGGAGATAATCGATGTTGATGAAGAAAATATTTCTAGATATCCTGCAAAATGTTTCCTTAATGTACATCATCCAGCTTATAGCGTGAAACAGGAGTGGTTGAAAGACAATTTTCAGCATGGTTTGAAGATCAAACAACTTATTTCATCAGATTCTATGAAGAACATTGGTTTCATCGAATACACCGATGGTGCTAACGCTTGGAGATCCGTAGATGCTAAAGGATATCTGTTCATCCATTGTCTCTGGATATCACCAAATGCTTACAAGAACAAAGGCTATGGGTCATTGCTCCTCAAAGAGGTACTCACTGATGCAATAAATATGGGTAAAGCTGGTGTCGCAGTGATCACTAGTGAGGGGTCATTCATGACGGGAAAGGACCTATTTGAAAAAAATGGGTTCACATCAATAGCATCTATGCCTCCTTCGTTCCATTTGATGGTGCTACAGATCAAAGAGGGAGCATTACCTTCATTTAATGAACCAGAGAAACAATTGAAAAAATATGAAGGGACCCACATCGTCTATTCACATCAATGTCCTTGGGTCTCTCGATCCATCCCTGAACTACAAGGCATCATAAAAGCACAAGGTCTTGATGTAACATTCACCGAGTTAAAGACCGCAGAAGAAGCTCAACACGCACCTTCCGTCTATGCAACATTTTCCCTAATCAATAATGGACGGATTCTTGCTGATCATTATATCTCAGCAAAAAGATTTGAGAACATCATAGAAAAGGAACTTAGTAGAAAAAAATAGGATATTATTGTTCTTTTATTAGGTATCTTTCAACATCTTTCACATAATATCTCTTACCTTTTTGTATGACAGTTATGCCTTCTTTTTCCAAATGTGTCCTCTGTGTTTCCTGACCACCGGGGTATTTTGGGTTTAGTCCTCCATCTGTCTTCAAGGTCCT
Source organism: Thermoplasmatota archaeon (assembly GCA_029762575.1). Taxonomy (GTDB): domain Archaea; phylum Thermoplasmatota; class E2; order DHVEG-1; family DHVEG-1; genus EX4572-165. The sequence goes on from JARVGL010000049.1 coordinate 9,281, forward strand.
CCAATAGGGCGTTATATGTTTTTCTCCTTTTTCATTTTGTTCTTCTGCAGCATGTGCTGAAATATTAATGAAAATACCAGTAGTAAGAGAACAACAATAGGAAGCGTTATGTTTCGCTGCAAGCTTCCTACAGATCTCTTTAAGAGTGATCACGCGTCCTTCAGGCACCTTTCTCATGATCTCATCTACTTCAATCGGTGGAGCAAGAACAACACTATCCCCTGTTGTTGCACCCCATGATTCCAGTGCTTTACCACAGGGAAAATTCTGTTCAAAGCTAAGCATCTTTGGAAGATTCTTACTATCCTTTAGTTTTTCAACCCATGTTTTCTTCTTATACGCCATTTTTATTCCCAGTGATACATTTTCTTCTTGTTTTTGAGCTTATCTGTTTCACATGAGAAACAAATACCAGTATGACAACTATTGAGGCCTCCGCAGGTTACACATCTCCCTGTTTGCTCCTGTTCTTTTATGGATCGATGAATACCATGTTCTCTCATATCTTCGAGATTCTCGATAATACTCACATATGATACAATCGTCTATACTGTTTACCGAAATCCTTGAGAGAGCTACATGGTACGATGAGCACAGGTCTGATTGTTATGTTCATATCCTTAAAGCCTAGATATGCCCATCTTATTGTATTTTTTGACACTCATAGAGTTGTCATCTGATATCTGTAGAAGACGCATCTATTGTAAGAATGCAAAGAGATTTTGCCTCTTTCATAGATGGATACTCATAGAGAAAACTCCTGCAACCTCGAGCATATCCTTAAATATACCTTTTACTATGGGTTTTCATAACATCAATAAAAGGAAGTATATAATGTATAGAGAAAATAGAGGACGAGGGGGATTTAACCGAGGCCCTCGTGAGATGCATAAGGTAACTTGTGCAGAATGCGGAAAGGAAACAGAAGTCCCGTTTAAACCGGATGGAACCAGACCAGTATACTGCAGGGATTGCTATCAAAAACATAGACCAAAGAGATTTTAGTAGAAAATGAATGATGGGTTCACCGGTACATCGTTTTTTACAAAAAATCTTCTCTCATTTTTTTATTTATCTAGAATATATCTTAGAATTAATTATAGATCGTATTTGTCTTAAAAGAGAACAAACTCGATCGATAACACCGTTAATGAGACAAAAAGGGTCATCGGTGTTACTAGTAGCCCATAAAACATGAATCTTCTAAAAGAGATAAAAACATCTTTTGTTCGTAACATCATCATCCACATGATACCTGCTAGCGCACCAATAG
>JARVGL010000004.1 GCA_029762575.1 Thermoplasmatota archaeon
TGGGTTAAAGAGGAGGATCCATACCTCTTTAAGAAACACAATTGACCTATGGGATTATTCCCTCTGAAATTAAATAAGTAAATTTTCAATAAATTCTTATCTATACATTATTGTCTCTGTTTTTTAGCCAATTTTATAACTAATGTTTTCATAAGATTTAAATAATAATGGATAATCTATTGTTTATAAAAGGTGGAGGTGTTCCATGAAAAAGTGGGAAATGGGTACTGTAAGCCTAGTCATCATAGGAATATGGATTGCAGGATACATTCTAAGTAAAGTAATGGGTATGGGGTAACGATATCAAATAATATTGGTACAGTACCTAGCACTTTGCTAAAAAAAGTATTTCAATGACCCTTTCCATTATCTCTTTGATATGAACTGTTGGGAATATATGAAATGTCCCAGGTCAAAAAAACAACAATGCGACGTATTCATCTACGGGCATGGTAAAGAATGCTGGGCGGTACCAAAGGAGGGGATAAAGATCCATACTCCTTCCAAACATACTTGTTTGAACTGTCAATGGTACATTAAAAATTACAGAGCCGGTAAGATATAAACAAACAAAAGAATGTCAAGGAAACATGGAGTAAAAGACATAAAAGAATCAATAGACCCTGCTTATGACGTTTTTACCAAAAAAACCTAAAAGGTATTTAACCCCCGTTGGTATCCTTTTTCTAATTCGTTAGGGAGTGATCGAGAAATGAAAAATCAAACGTATTCAAATATCTCTCTTCTCCTTGCAGTGTTTGGTTTTATGCTTATCATTGCGACAGGTACCGATTTCCTATTAGATAAGAACTCAATTCCCATGATGGTCTCGATCATTGGACTATCATTCATAATTATCGCAATGATGATTAAAAGAAAAATTAATACATAGCCCTCTAGCATAAAATATCAGAAGAAATAAAAATGAAATTTGTTAAGATGGCAAGTGAGAAAAGGTATTTAAAAAGATTATTATTTTTAGGTGATGCCTGGATCAATATAATCCTTGTCGGGAATATACCTCTCGGAGGATTCCTCTCCTCTTTTACATCTTTTACAGATCCCATCTTCATACTCTTGCTCTTCTAATTCATCACCACATATCTCGCAATATTGGGTCATAGGTTTTTCACCAACACGTATACAGTTAGTAATATCATGTGGTATATAAAAATCATGTAGAAACCAAAACGGTTTCACTTTTCAATATATTGATTGAAAGATGTCCTGGATAGCTTTCGATATTTATTTTGACTCTATCTGATCGTTAAACGATAATTATAATCACTTTTTAAATAAAATAAAAAGAAATTGAGAACATCTCTTGATTTAAGGTCGTATCGCTCTCTCTTTGTTGTGATCTCTCTTTGTTATAGCTAGATTTGCATGAATAAGTAAGTCTACTGTTTCATTATGAATTCTTTTATTATAGGATTCTCATCTAGAGATGTTTTCAGTCGATCTATCATCAATTGCCGCTCATCTTCGGTTATTTCTATCATAAGGTAACGTTTTTCCAATCATCGTTAATAAAGGATGACTGTTTTTCTGTCAAAATGATAAAATATGCTATTCTCTGTCATACTCTGACTGTTACTTCTTGCTATAGATCTCCCTAAGGGGGATGTAGAAAACAAGAAGAGCGATGAATAACCAGAATAACAACCCCGGTAAACTAGGAGGATGATCAAACAATGTAATATTGAGCCCAGAGATAATAATGAAGGCAACGATAACTCCGGTCAACGCTTCCCCTGCGATAAGTCCTGCAGTAAAAAGGAGACCTGTTCTAACGATCTTCTCCTTTGGTTTAACCTCTGTTTGTTTGATGGCAAGTTCCCATTCACTTGCCTGTTCACCATCTGTGGACCCATAATGTTTCTCAATTATCTTGTTTGTGATATGACGGATGACCCCGCCACAAAAGATAGGGGTTGCTAACGTAAAGGGGAGGTAGATGCCAATGGCAACAGGTAGTACCGGTAGATCGATCAAGATAAGGACAAATGCTAATACCATGCCGGCTAGAACAAAAGGCCATACCATCTCTCCACCCAGAACACCTTTTACCACACCACTCATAAGAAATGCTTGTGGCGCTGGAAGATTTGGGCTACCTATAGTATACGCCTTATCTAATGCGGATACAACAAGAGCTAACACAGGTGCTGCGGCAAGGATACCGATTAGTTCAGCGATCTGCTGCTTATATGGTGTCGCTCCGATCATTTGACCTGCGGTCATTGACTGCAAGACATCTCCAGAGATAGCTGCACAACAGGCGATAACTGCAGCGATGAGAAGAGCAACCCCATAGGCGCCAACATCGCCAGAAAGACCAAACCCTAAGAGTATCAAAGAGGTAATAAGCAATACAGAGACGGTGACTCCAGAAGTAGGGTTATTTGAGGAACCAAGAAGACCCGCCATATACCCGGCTATAGCACTTGCGATAAACGCAAAAAGAATGGCAAAAACGGCCATGATACCAGATATTGCCCACTCGTTTGAGATATATGCATACAGTAAGAATACAGGTATCGTAAGTAGACCGATGAGCAAAAAGACATATTTGAAATTCAGATCTTGATCTGTTCGTTTTTTTGTAGAATCCTGACCGCTTTTAATACCTGCTATCGCCTCACGGATACCATCTGCTAGATTATGTCTGAGTCTGAATATGGTATAAAGACCACCAACGACCATGGAACCAACACCGATATAACGGATATAGTCTCGCCATATCTCATAGAACCCCCATATGTATCTACCAACTTCAAAATTTCCACCAGCCATCGCCATCGCCTCAGTGATCTCCGAAGCCGTAGTAGGGGAGGGGATACCAACTGCAAGAGCAATGAGCGGGGCAAGTATCACCCAACCAAGTAGACCGCCAACAAACACAAAGGACGCGATTTTCGGACCAATTATCCATCCCACTCCAAGAAGAGCGGGTGATGAAGCAAGACCTCCATAGAAAAGACCATCATGATTTCCTCCGCCAATATCGTAACGACCGATGTTAACGATTCCTTGTATCGTCCCATGAAATGCTTTGAGTCCAACCTGACCAAATTTCAACAATGCCCCTAATATTCCGCCAATAAGTAACCATATACCACTCACCGCTGAATCAGTTTTTAGTTTTTCTGAACCATCTCCAACCGTTGTAGTAAGGACTGCTGCTACCGCAACACCTTCAGGGAACGGTAGATCTGTCTTGAGAATCAACGCTCGTCTCAGAGGAATCATCCAAAGAACTCCGAGTATACCACCTAGAGCTGCAACAATAGTTGTTTCAAGATATTGTATCTCCGTCCAAGTTCCCAATAGTACCATTGCAGGTATCGTGAAGATGACACCTGCAGCAAGAGCAGTACCTGCTGCGGCGCCCATCATACCAATATTGATCTCAAGTATGGTGCCTTTTAATGGTTTCAACAATGCAAAGGCCATGACTGCTCCAGGTATCGCAGCAGATACTGTCATACCAGCGTAAAGCCCAAAATACGCATTTGCAGACCCAAGGACGATGGCAAGGAATGCACCGACGAGTACTGCTTTAACCGTGATCTCAGGGATATTGTTCTCAGCTGGGATGAATGATTGGAAGTTCTCTCTAGATGACATGATTCAATAATTATAATATATTATAATTTATTTAAAATGATTGCATGAACAGCACGTTTCAGGGAAAGGAACGAGTACGGTAATAGTCCAATATCTCTTGGATGTTTCTCTGTATCTCTTTACTATCTTCTTTTCCATTTTGGTTTTCTCTTCTCTAAAAAAGCCTTCATTCCTTCTTGTGCATCCTCTAGGAGACAATTCTCTGTCATAATCTCTATCCCATGTTCATATGCGAGTTCCTGGTCTTCATCGAGTTGATGATAGAATGCTCGTTTCCCAAGTTCTAGTATTGATGGACTATATCTTTTTATATTTGAGGCAAGTTTTTTTGTTGTTTCTTCTAGTAATTCTGGTGAGACAACTTCATTGATAAGCCCAATATCCTTAGCAGTCTGAGCAGAGAGAGATCGTCCTGTAAAAAGCATCTCCATAGTTCTTTTTCTCCCAATTGTTCTACTTAAAGGCACCATTGGGGTTGAACAGAATAACCCAATTTTTACACCAGGGGTTGAAAACACGGTGTTCGTATCTGCAATTGCTAGATCGCATTCACAGACGAGTTGACATCCTGCTGCAAGAGCAGCACCATGGACCTGTGCGATGACAGGTTGAGGGAGTTTTTGAAGTGTTTGCATTAACAGGGAACACGAAGCGAAGATCTTTCGATAATACTCTGAATCATGTTCCTCTCCGATGAGTTCAGTGATATCATGACCTGAACAAAAAACGGGTCCATTACCTTTGATGATCACAACTTGCACTGATTCATCCTTAGCGATCTCGTACAGGGTCCTTTGGAATTCATCCATTAGTTCGATGGAGAGTGCATTCCGTTGTTTTGGTCGGTTGAGAATGATTGAGCCGATTTCATCCTTTTTTTGGAGGAGAACAGATCTCATTTGATATGTGTTATCTCTTCAATCTATAAAAAATAATTTGATGCCATATATGTTGTCTATGTCATAACGATGATACTATACTCTCTTTGAAATGGTACAGTGATATTAATGGTATCGTCAGATGAGATAAAGGGTAGGTTAATAGATTGTGATGTTGGCGTAAGTAATGTTACATTTTGAATGTGAAACCCTGGTTTTCTGAGCGTTATATTAATATTTGACAGGGGCCAGGTGAAATCAAAAAAACCGATATGATCATAATTGACAAGATGAAGAACCAACCTGCTATTGTTTTCTTGTAAATAGGGGGTGATGATCAGTTTTCTTCCATCTTTATTCACAGATAGAATCCGTGACGTATACTGATTAACACAATCCGTTATACTCTTACTGTACGTCTCCATGTATGTTTTGAAATAGAGTTTACCGTAATCCTCTTCGAAAACATAGAATTGCCCCTCACCATAGGGGAGGGGGCCGGCAATATCTTGAAATCCCAGTTCATCTCCATCGAATATCAAAGCTATCCCTCCTTCTGCTACGTATTCTTTGATAACGTTTTTCTGATCCTCCGATACTGATAGAAGTGAGGGAACGATGATGAGGGGAAACTCTTGTATATCCCTTAGACAAAGATCGGATTTTAGATAGAATCCATCACCATCAAAAACCACCTCGAAAGGTATTTGTGATTCAGCAAGTGCCTGAGCACAACCTAGATAGGTATCTGTATGATTTCTCATACCATCCCCAAACAGAAAGACGATGCCAACATTACCATACACAGAAGAGGAATAATCATAATACTTACTGTTCTTCATTACGAAATCCTGTATCGTTTCAACCTTGTTCCAGTTCCTCTCTTTAAATATCAACGGAATATGATAATTCACAAACGATGCTTTGTTAGCATATGCTTCAGCGCAGAGAACCCCTAACGAATTTGAAAAGCCAAACAAGGGAAAAACTCTCTCGTTTATAGCTTTTAACGTTGATGTATCAATAAGTATTGCTCCTGGAGCCTTTGTTGCAGCATAGGCAAGTCGCTCCCAGGCAAGCCATTTCGTCCGATAGAACTTAGGTATAGGTTGATCAGCGATTGCTGTATACGTGTTCTCAAACGTAAAGAAATCTATGAGATCGGCAAAGATCAAGCCCTTTGACCAGAATCCAAATGCTTGATTGGTCCCAAGGGTATATGAGTTAGCAGATATTACGATATCCTTGTTCTGTTGGATGGCATAGTCTCTTAATGAACGTATCAAGTGTTTCTTAGCCTCGAAATTTGATGTTATCAAGAAATGATGATAATCCTCTATCAGAGGATCACTCCGTATCCTTTCGTCATACACTAGGGTCATTGTTTGAGCGATACGATCCTTTAGATCCACAGTTTCAATATCTTCGATTAGAAATCGTTCCCATAATTCCTGGAATGAATATGTGCTTTTCAAATAATCTCTAAATCCATTAATTGTTATATCGCTAAACCCTGGAGCTGGATTACCAGTATATTGCGATGCCCATTGCATCAAGGTAACCAAACCATTTCCCTCGATCTCATCAAGGACGATGATATCGGCTCCTGCATCGATTGCCTTTTTTCCATGTTGGATGCACCAGTCGATGAAACCAGGATGTAATGAGTTCATCCAATAGGAATCTGCTTCAACATCCCAGGGACATAGTTCACCATCTATGCTTCTACTTGCGAATTCATCAAACATCCCTTCTTGAAAAGATCTGTGACCTTGTATCGTTAAGATGGTTGATGGGACCATTAAGCCTTGCTCATGATGTGCATCTACGAATTCCTTATCTGATTGATAGATGCGTCCAGAGGTTATCGATTCGATAAGCCGACCAAATGCAAAAGGAGACGAGAGATTATCACCAATGAAACCATTCCATAATCCATTGATGCTGATATGATACTGTTGTGCATCATCTGGGGAAAAAGCAACCATATTATACACTTGTGGCTGGTGGAACCATTTGTATTGAGATGTACGATACTCAGTCATCTCAGTGTGATCGAACGGTTGATCTGCTACTGTATAGGAGCTGCCTGACAATAAAAGAAAAACGATGATGGATAAGATGGTAAGATTTGCTAGTTTCATAGTGAATCTACTATAAATAAAAAATGTTTGCTATAAAAATATATCTTATGATTAATTGATCTGTGTTTTCATAGAGCTATCTTACAATGCCCTGATCTTACCATATTTAATTTATAGGTCCTCTAAGAGGATTCGAAGTTAAGGATTATTGATAGACATCTTTGGGTAATGAAAATGGTATGGTGAATTTGAATGTGGATCCTTTTCCGTGTCCCTTGCTTTCTGCCCAGATTCTCCCGCCATGCTTTTCAACAATTCGCTTAACAATGGACAGACCAAGACCGCTACTGTCAAAATCATGTCTGCTACCATCTGCCTTGTAGAATTCATCGAAGATACGATCCAATTGATTTTTGGTCATACCCATCCCATTATCATGAAGTGAAATAGTGACACCTGATGGATCTTTACTTGCAGTGATGCCGATTGTCCCTTTAGTCGGACTGAATTTGATAGCATTATTCAAGAGATTGATGAATAATTCATGCATCCATAATCTATCTGCAGTGATTTTGAGATCAGTTGGAATGTCTTTTTCTATATTGATGTTCTTCTCATTTATAAATAGAGTATTGTCTTGAAACACTTCATCGATTAATTCATCTAGTTTGATTTCTTCAGCTTTTAGCTTCAAATTTGGGGAATTCAATTGTGCAAGAGCAATGGTTTTGACAACAAGATTCCTAATATAATTGACGTTACGGATCAATGTATCGATTATTTCTTTATCATTTTCCGTTGTAGCATGGTTTTTTAGAATAGGTAACAAACTGATAAGTGGACCAAGTGGGTTCTTCAGATCATGACCTAGTTGATTGATGAACTCATCTTTATGTTTCAATAAGGAATTTACTTCCGCGGTCCTCTCTTTCACCTGTTCCTCTAGTGTTTCATTAAGCTCTGATAGTTTAGTACGATTGATATCAAGTTCATGTAATGTTTCATTGATGCTCTGTGCAAGAATTCCTATCTCATCATGTCCTTTCATTTTGACCTTATGGGGTCCTAGGCGCTCTATTCTAATCGATCTCATCTGTTGTGTAAGCTTTGTTAATCGAGATATAATGGTACTATATAACACAATTATTAAAATTGAACCAACAAATACTCCTAGTAACCCGGTTGTCAATTGCAAGGAGGCTATGGTTCTCTTTCCTTGTTGATATATAGACCTATTGGTTGATATCTTAAGGATGAAACTTGGTTCACCACTGATATCATGAACCACTGCATACCCTTCAATGATATGATCTGAGGGTGTATTGAAGATGAAAGACGACTCGTTCAGATAAAAAGAAGAATCAAATTGTGTCCCTTCTAAGATTGTGTCATCATCTGGGTTGAAAATCGAAGCATTGAGATCCGTGAGATATCTAAGGTATTCAACCTCTCTTTCATTTAGAAATCTACCCATTAATAGGATACCATGACTTGGGCCAGCGTATTCACTGGTAATTATCGGAGCTGAAGAGAAGAGCAATGGTGATTCTGCTAGTGTGATGATGCCATGATTGTTACTTTCTAAGGTATTGTGATCGAAAATAATTTCTCCATATGAGAGAATCTCAGTTATCGAGTCCTCTGATAGAGTTATTAGCTCTCCAGTTTGCAAATCCACAGACCTAGCATAAAATATATCTTGGGATGAATTCAAGAAAACCATAAAATTTATCCTTAAATTAATGAACGCATCAAGAACTAAATTGCTTGAGATATACTCTGGTTTTTCCCCTACTGTGAATTCATACGTATCATCCCAACGAGCCCAGTCATTAACAATGGATACAAGATTATCTATCTCAACTTCTATTCCTTTTCGAAAGCGAATGATCTGGGATGAAACCAAATCATTTTCCAACTCTCGATAGTTACTTAAGAGCATAGTATCAGAAATTAAGGAGATTACAAAGACTCCTGAAAAGCAAAAAACAGTGATAATTAACAGGACCTTTGTAAGAATCTTCATATCTCTCTTTCTCCATCCACCTTTTATTAAGTTTCAGACCTGCTCAATCCATCATCTTATGCTGGTATCAACCTTTTTCCCATTACTCATGAACTAGAAGAACTTTTCGAAATAAAATAAAATAATGGTTCATGTTGATTTGCTACTGAAACAGGATAATCCTTAACATGAAAACATACCATGAACTATAAATATCAAATAAGAAATGTGCTGTGATGGATGATTGAGGAGAATCGTGTGAAATGAGATTGATTCCGAAACTAGTTATTGCTTTTGGTCTAGTACTGTTGATAAGTCCCATAGGTCTTGCAGATCCCGCTTTAATGGTAACTTCGTATACTCTAACTCCAGATGTTCTCATGCCAGGGGATACTGCTGAGCTACAGGTCGTTATTACTAATTTGGAGTTGACCTCGACCACAACAGTATATGAATTCAAAACGAGTACTACAACTCCGGAGATAACCACTATTACAACAAATGCAGCAACCATCCAGAATATCTGGCTCGTCCCTGATGGAGATGGAGCTAATACCATCAAAGCTCAGGGGAATATACCTAACATCGGTGATCTAGCACCTGGTGCAAGTGTGACCGTTAGTTTTCGTCTCTCTGCTCATGAGAATATCACACCTGGACTCTATTTTCCGGTGCTTAATGTCGATGTCAAATCATATCAAAATGTTAAATATCCGATCCCCATCCGTATAAGCTCTATTCCTGCATCAATTATTGAAAAAAATGTTCCTCAAACGATATCGCAGAGTGGATCCACCCCTATTACAATTACTGCGGTCAATAAACGTGAGACCGCTATTGAAGATGTAATGATATCAGTAGAGACCAATGAAAACCTCTCTATCACTCCTCAAACCGTATATATTGGTACGATGAATTCAGAAACATCACAGGACCTTACGTTCTCTGTTCAACCAAGCCAGATGAGCAAGTATAATATTTCTTTTATCATGACGTATAGGAATGGGGAAAACGCTCATTCCTCTACCTTACAGGTACCATTAGAAGTTGTATCATATAGCGATGTTTCGCCAGTACTCTACTCGATTCCAAAAACAATACCGCTAGGCTCTTCAGATAGAATAAAACTAGAGGTCTATAACGCTAAAACTGAAGCTATAACCGGAGTTATTGTGATTCCTGAATCGAATTTAACGATTTTTCCATCCCAGTTCTTCATCGGCGCTATGGACCCAGATGATGTTTTCTCAGCATCTTTTGATATAGATACCTCCGATGCGAGCCTTGGAAATCATTCCATAAGTTTCAAGGTAATATTCAAACAAGATACGACCTATTTCGAATCCCCTAGTATCACACGATCGATACAGGTCATTACACCACCTCCCACAGAACATGATTATTCACCCTTTATACTAGCGATATCAGTTCTCATTCTTTTTGTTGTCATCATCTTGTTCTACATACTGAGAAAACGACGTCGTCGGTGATACATATATCAGCAGTGATAGTCACAAAAGATATTTGTAAGGTCTATGGTAGCGGCTCTATTAAGGTTGAAGCTCTTAAGAAGGTGAATATTGTCATCGACAAGGGAGATTATATTTCACTCATTGGTCCTTCAGGATCAGGAAAATCAACGCTGATGAACGTTCTAGGTTGTTTAGATACACCGACATCTGGTCATCTCTATATTGATGACATAGATGTTTCAACATTGAAGGAAAACCAATTAGCAAGGATACGCCGGGAAAAGATAGGATTCATCTTTCAAAAATATAATCTCATACCCACGCTCACTGCTCTTGAGAATGTTGCCTTGGTCATGGGTTTTGCAGGTGTTGAAAACAAGAAAAGGATCATACGGGCAAAGGATCTCTTAGGCCAAGTCGGTCTTTCACATCGTATCCATCATAAACCTTCTGAGATGAGTGGAGGAGAACAGCAGAGGGTTGCAATTGCTCGATCATTAGCAAACAACCCATCGATCATATTAGGAGATGAACCAACAGGAAATGTTGATACAAAATCTGGGATAGCTATCCTGAAGATACTAGAGAACATCAATGAACTTGGAAACACTGTTATCATCGTTACCCATAATCTTGATCTAGCAAAAAGAGCGAAACGAATGATCAGCATACAAGATGGAATTGTAAGTGAATAACATGTTTAAGGATAATTTTAATCTTGCATTCAAGAACATCAGAGCTCGTCTCTCTCGATCATTACTTACTCTGTTAGGTATTGCGATTGGCATCATGGCGATTATATCTCTCATGGGTATAGGAGAAGGTATGAATGTTGCGGTTACGGGAGAACTAAATTCACTTTCCGATACGATTCTTGTTAATGTTGGTGAGGGTTTTTCAATTTTCAGTAGAGGTTCCATTGATTCCACGGATGAATATCTTACAGAGCGAGACATATCCGATATCGAACGGATAATCGGTATCAAAGAGGTGACAACACAACTAGTTGGTGGAGGTATACTTCGATTTAATGGCGAGGATAAAGCCGTGACCCTCACTGGTATTGATTCTGATATCATGCAAATTCAATATTCTTATGAGAACCTTGAAGAAGGTACATTGTTACAAGCAAATGATCAGAACAAGATAGTCATTGGATATAAGGTAGCCTATGATTACTTTGATAGAGAGATATCAGTTGATGGGAAGGTATTGATCAATGGAAAAAAGTTCTTTGTTTCTGGTATTTTTGGTAAACAAGGGATGGGTGGTATAACATCTACCGATGATATCATACTTCTTTCCCCAAGGGATTTTGAAAAGGTTACGGGAGAAAGCAATATCTATTCAGCAACAGTAACCGTTTATGATGTAGCAAATGTTGAAAACATCGCTTTAGAAATAGAGAGAGTAATTAATGAGAACCATGGTGATGATGATTTTGCTAGTGCAACAACGATGTCATCGATTCTTGCAAGCATCCAGATGGTTCTTGGCATCATTCAAACGGTGCTTGTGGCTATAGCATCCATAGCATTAGTGGTCGCATCTATTGGTATCATGAATACCATGCTCACATCTGTAATGGAGCGTACGAGGGAAATTGGGATTATGAAAGCAATTGGCGCAACAAACAAAGATATCATGGTGACCTTTATCATGGAGGGTATGTTACTGAGTATCACGGGGGGACTCATTGGAATTCTCCTAGGGGTTTTCGGATCAAAAGGTGTCACAGCGGTCCTTGGAAATATCGGTCCATCTGGTAGTGCTAACCTTGAACCAGTTATTTCCCTCTTTGCAGTTGTATTAGCTGTAGGTGTATCAATGGTGGTTGGAGTGTTCTCAAGTCTGTATCCCGCATGGAAAGCAGCAAAAATGAGCCCTATTGAAGCTGTTAGATATGAATGATCACTAAAGATGAAATAAGTAGAATTCACATCGTTTTCTTTTTTTATCACGGTTTTTAGCATGAAAATTTCATTACATTTATATATGGCTTCCAATAACATATATCGTTCAATGGTAACAGTATGGACCTGCCCTAACTGTGGGGCAGACATGAAAAAGATCGATGATTTAGAACCACCCTGTTATGTATGCTCTAACTGTGGATGTTCTATGGAAGCGGAAGAACAGAATTTCCATAATGGGGAGGTCTGTCCAAACTGTCACAAGCTCTTCAGCGAATCAAATGAATGCCCTCATTGCGGTTATGACCTAGGGTCTGATTTTGATTAATATCCTCTTGTGACCGTATTATATCAAAATGAATCTTTCCAAAATATAAAGCGATACTTTTGAAATAAGATATTTGTCTGGAATTATTTCTCAATGTCTGTTGATACAAAATATTGGTCAGGCTCTCACTTTTTTAATACGTTTCTTTATTCAATAAGCAATATGTATGAACTATGATGTTGTCATGATCTTATAGAATGTAATAAAGATAGGAAAAATTTAAACATATATTCTGTTATGTTAACTATCTAAAAAATATGTAAAAGGAACGGTCTTTGTAATGGATGCCACAATTTTTTCACAGATGGATCTATATCAGTTTGTCCTTCTTCCCTTGATGATTTTCTTTGCTAGAGTATGCGATGTAAGTCTTGGAACGATCCGTATCATTTTCATCTCAAAAGGTATTAGGTACTTAGCACCTCTTGTTGGTTTTTTTGAGGTGATCATTTGGCTTCTAGCAATTGGTCAGATCATGCAGAATCTTAGTAATGCATATTATTATCTCTTTTATGCTGCAGGGTTTGCAACAGGTAACTATGTTGGGATTTTTATCGAAGAAAAACTTTCTATTGGGACAGTTGGGATCCGTATTATTACAAAACGAGATGCAAAAAAACTTGTGGATGTACTCAAAAAGCACAAATTCTCTGTTTCAGTTGTGGATGGGGACGGAGCTACTGGACCTATCAAGATAATCTTTGCAGTAACACCTCGACAAAACATCTCCAAAATCATTAAGATAGTCAAAGCAAACAACCCTAATGCGTTTTATTCGATTGAGGATATTAGATTTGTTAATGAAACATTAGAATCTAACTCGGCATCATTCTGGAAAAGAAAATACCAGATTTTCAATAGACGTTTTAGAAAAGGTAAGTGATAGAATGAAATAATAAAACGTCTTTTCGAAAGACTCAATTTCTATCAAGGTCTTTAATAATATTTCTAGTTCCATAATATCTTTGTTGTGATCCCATATCCTTAAGTAATGAAAAAATTTGTGTCTTGACCTTCCGTACATCCTCTGCACTCATAAGAGATTTGGTATTATGACTACATAAAAGTTCTTGAGTGACACCTTGTAAGCGGCAAACAATAGGACGAACTGGATAAATGAGACATCCATTCTTTGAGAGATATGGGCAATGCATTCCATTCTTTTCGAATTCTTCGTGAGTCAATTGTATATAATCCAGATGATGTTCTTTTAAATATGATCTGATCAGAATCTCTTCAGGTTCAAACCAAAAAATTGGGCCACAGCAGCTATGACAATGAGAGCAATTCATCGTTGGAATCAAAGAATAAATATTGAAGAGTCTATCAATTATTTCGTTCTGTTTTAACAAGGATCGCACACACCTCTTTGATGATGGTATGGAATAGAATGGAGTGTATTCATTGTGGTTTTCCTCCTTATACCGGTATACAAAAAGATTCCTGCATAAGCCAATTGAGTTGAAAATCACTCATTCGTTTCATAATAATATACGGATAAGGAATCTATATGTATAAAAAAACATTTGGTAACGCTAAAATGTTTTTACATTGATGTATGTATTCTATTTCGATAGTACTGTTCCTTAGTATCTTATCATCTTTTTTTGCTGTCTTCTTAATTTTTTTATTGAGGTATCTATGGAACTTTGAACAAATGATCATAGATACAATCTATTTACTTTTTAAGGTTCATTCTAGTGAATCTGAATTCGTTATATGTGAAAAAAAAGAAAAATGATGTAGAAAAACATATAAAAAATATGATGTTGTAAGACAATGTATCAGGATGTGAAGATATGGTAGATAACAAAAAAATACTTTATTTGATGGTTCAAGAACATAAGAAGGTCGAAGACCTTATTGATTTATTTGAACAAAGTATCGATTCTGAATATGAAGAAATGAGACAAGCATTCACTAAAATGGAATGGAAACTAGAAAAACATCTCTTCATGGAAGAAAAAGCAATATTTACGATGTACGAACCCCAAGACGTCAAACAAGGATACGATATGCTTCCTACAGTGACAACACATCATAATGAGATACTTAACCGACTAAGTATGATGCGTCGTGCGATACAAAACGGTCAAACACCAACAGAGGTCCATGCGTTCAAAACATTTCTTGTTAGACATAGAGACTTTGAGGAAAGGGATCTGTATCCAAGATTGGAAGATGTTCTTACCCAAGATCAAAAAGATCAGATCATAGAAAGGATACATGAACTTATATAAGGTGGTTTATTGAAAATGAGTGAAAAAAAAGGATATAAATGTAATACCTGTGGAAAAACGATTATAACAGAAAACGATTCAAATCCATATTGTTGTGATGCTCCAATGACTCAAGTCCCATTGGATATCTGTTTGCAACCAGCACATGCAGAGCATGCACGCCCTATGAATGATGAAGATGCATGTGATGATTTCAGATCAGGTTGAACTAAGCATTGATGTAAACGATACATTCGTATCAAGCGAATCTTTCAAATCGATCCTTTTCAGCTTTACAAATAGGACAACGTTCTGGCGGTTTATCCCGTGCGCAAAGATATCCACACACACGACATCGCCAGATAGTAAACCCTTGTTTCAACGGTTCTTGTAAAAGAGTGTGGTGTTGACGTTGTTTCAAGTTAGATCTTCGTTCATGATCTTTAGGTCTACGCTCCGGGATCGATGTTATCTGTTTTTCTCCTTTTACAACATCTTCTGAGACATAGAGACCACAAAAACATGAACCATACTCTTCTAGATCTATATCACGGTAATCACAAGGACAGATGATATCAAGGTCTTCCTTTTTCTCTCCTGATGCAAGACGGCAGGGGCATGCAGGATATCCATAACGTTTCTCGTTTACACAGAGCCCGTGTACTAGATCCCTTGTGAATTCTTCATCAGGATTCAAATGATAGCTTGATGCCTCGGCCTCTTGATCAAGTCGCTCATAGAGCCGTGAAACATCTGATTCTGTAACTTCATTGTTTCGTGTTGTCATTCCAATGCTTCCCGAATTCTTTCTTCCTTAAAACCAATGATACAGTCCTTTCCATTAAGAACAATGGTTGGAAATGAACAATCTGGATTCCATCTTTCAAGTTGCTTTACGATCGCCTCTTTTCTCTCCGCCTCAAGTAAATCAACATAGACATAATCATATGAAACACCTAGATCGTCTAGAAGCTTGCGGGTCCTTCTACACCATACACACGTACTTAATGCAAAGAGTTGTATATCGGCCTTTTCTTTACCACTGACATGGGTGAATTCATCCATTGTGTTCTTCCTCACTGTATGTATTATAATGGACAAACAAGCTATATTGTTTTCTCAAAGGCCTTTTTAATTCCTGCTGCTGTTGTTTCTCGGATAAAATGGGTTTGATCATCGTAGCATGTTTGCCGACAACGATAATTGAGATTACTTTAAGGTCTTCTGGTATATTGAGAATATCCCTTGTTTTCTTGGGGCTATAACCCGCTATTGGATGGGCAACAAGACCTAGTTCAGTTGCTCTTAGTATAAGAAAACCTGTTGATATGCCAGTGTCGAATAAGTAATATTCACGGTCATAAATCACACAATCATCTGTTTTTCGAGCGCATACTATGATATATAATGATGCATCTTTTGCCCATTCATTACCCTTTGAAAGGGCTTCATGCATCTCTTTAAGTTTTACCTTAGAAAAGACAAAGATATATCGCCAGGGTTGATTATTAAAACATGAAGGAGACAGTTGTGCTGCTGAAATTAGTTGATGTATTACCTCTTCTGTCACCTCTATATGATCAAGTGATCGATATGCTCTTCTTGTTCCAATCGTCTCTTTCACAGTCATAGGTCAGCACATCATAAAAATAACCGTTATCGTAATAATCCTTGGATGATAAGATCAGTTGCTTTTTCCTCATCAAGACCTCGTGCCATCAATGTTTGAAGTTGTTTAGAATCAACACTTCCAAGAGATGCCTCATGGGTGATATGGGCCTTTGGATGATTCACCTTAACAATGGGAACAGCGCTTACAACTCCATTATCTTGTACGATCTCTTTACAGTCAACATGTCCTCTTGCATAAGCTGCCGACGCCGTTAATTCACTATACACTTCAGCTGTTGCATCATCACGTACCGCAACCCTTGACAATAATACACCATGGGCATGTTCACCGTTCAAATGACCTTTTTCTTTTATATGTACGATATCAGTATGGGTCGCATTCACTTTAGCATTCATCTCAAGAACACTATATGGTCCGCAGAATGTCTCATAATCGATGTCAATTCGCCCAACCCTTCCCTTCAACAACTCAAAATCGGTCTTATATCGTGCATGATCCTGTAAATGTATCGTTGCCTTTGGAACAACGGTGATTCCACCACTTTCTCCATGGATATGACGTTCAATATATGAGTACGATGCATGTTTTCCAATATTGATAGTTGCATTCATCAGATGCTGTATCTTTTCTGCAATAGGAAAGGTACAATGAGCCAGTACCTGTATCGATGAACGATCTTCAATGGTAATATCCATGTTTATCCGTTGTATCCCTTCTTTATGCATCAAACCAAAACACATATGGACAGGGTTTGCCACCACCGTGTTTTTCTTAAGTCGTATCTGTAGATCGATACCATCTGGGATTTCCCTTGGTTCGATGATCAATCCAGGGACTCCCTGAAGGGAAACGACCTTGTCATGATGGATGAACAGATGTGCGACATCCTTATTAGCAAAGATGTCCTGGGTGATACCTGAAGCCCTGGATAACGATTTTTTTATTGATTCATCAGAGTTCATAGAGCACCCACCTTATTAGGCATATTCTTATGGCTGCAGGGGATACAGTTTTTCTCAAAATAAGGGATGATCTTTGAAGCAGCAGCCTTTTCAATGATCTGCCCATCGCACATAAGAAACGCATGATCGGCCTGTCGTAACACAGCAAGACTATGAGTAATAAGAAGAATAGTGGTTCCGTTTCTTTTTAACTTTTTAATGACCTCGTTCATCTTTTCTAACGTCCCAACATCTATACCTGAATCCGGTTCATCAAGCATGATGAATGGGGGATCCATTGCGATGATAGATGCTAATTCTATCTTTTTTCGTTCCCCTCCGCTTAATGTCTGATCAACAGATCGATACAGATATTCCTCTGGTTGAAGACCTAATTGTATCAGTGCATCTTTTGTTATGGTCTCTTTGTCATCTTGTTTACCTGATGAAATTCCTGCAGAGACGAAATCAAAGATACTCACTCCTTCAAATCGTGCAGGTTCCTGCCATCCAAAAGTGATACCTTTTCTTGCGCGTTCATCGATTGATAATGTATTTATGTTCTCTCCGCGAAACAGAATATCCCCAGTTACTTCCCGATATCCTTCTAGACCCATGATGGTTGAAGCAAGAGTTGATTTCCCCGCTCCGTTGGTACCGACCAATGCATGGATGTGACCATCCCATATGTCTAGGGAGACATTTTTAAGGATTTGCACACCATTGAGGGTAAGACTCAGATCTCTTATCTCGATAATTCCCATATGCTATCATCTTTGTATCAACAAGTTTTTTTTCTGATCATCGTCATTCTCAAAACAAGAAAATAGAAAAGAAGGATTATGAAGAATTCTTCCATAATCCATGGATGTTACAGTATTCCCTTGCTTGAACCGATGTCGCGGTTATCTCAAAAATCGCCTCAGGTTTTTCACCAGGTTTTAAGAATCTTCGATGACTTGTTCCATCAGCGATGATCTGTATCCATTCGATGTAATGTTTCTCTTCCATTGGATGATCCTGATTCTGTCCAACTTTTACGATAAACCCTTTATCGGTTTTTTCTATATACGGGACATGCTTCTCGGTGGAAGCATCTTGAGTTTTTTCGTCTTGTTTCTCCATTGGTTTGCCACAGCATACCAATTGACCTTGTGCTGCGTGAAGGACTTCAACGATATTTCCACATATCATACATTTATATATTTCTTGGACCTTTGTCATGTGATTTCATTCCTCCCTATTCTTCAATAGGTTTCTACAAATATCTCATAATAGCTTTGTGGATGTTGACAAGCGGGACATTGTTGAGGTGGTTCAATTCCTTCGTGTATATAGCCACAGTTACGACATTTCCATCGAACCTTTTGCTCCCGTTTGAATACCTTATCTTTTTCCATATTATCTAGCAATGTTCGATATCGTTTTTCGTGAGATGCCTCTACTTTAGCGATATAGCAGTAACTTCGTGCTATCTCCGGGAATCCTTCTTCTTCAGCTGTCTTTTGAAAATCTGGATATAACGTCCCCCATTCCATTTTCTCGCCTTCTGCTGCATCTCGGAGATTCTCTTTTGTCGATCCAATAACTCCTGCAGGGTAGTATGCTGTTATCTGAACCTCGCCGCCTTGTAAATGTTTGAAGAACACTTTTGCATGTTCTTTTTCGTTCTCCGCGGTCTCTTCAAATATTGCAGCGATTTGTTCATATCCTTCTTTTCGTGCTTTCGATGCGTAATAACTATATCTATTTCGAGCTTGTGATTCCCCTGCAAATGATTTAAGGAGATTCTGCTCCGTTTTCGTTCCTTTTAATGATGACATTTTTTTTCACCTTTCTCTTATTTAAGGTCCCGCGTGGACCATTTCCCAATAGACATCAGCTTGTTCAAAACGTTCAATGCTTTCCTTCTCTGTTTGAAGGATGCGATAATGTCCTAGTTCCATATCTGCAAAGTATTGTAACATCTGGGATGTTTCAATGTCCTTGAATCTCTTTGAAAGCATGGAATAGAAATCATGTGCTGCCTGTTCAGCGTTCATCGCCTGTACAAGAATAGTACTAAGTGGAACATCTTCATCGATTGGTACTGTTATCTCTGGGAGAGGTACAATGGATACTTTCGGTATGACCAGTGATTCTTTAGGATAGTTCTTTTTAAAAATCGATTCGAGATATTCTTTGTGTTTTGTCTCTTCAGCGGCAAGAAAATGGAATTTATCCTTCATCAATCCATTCTGTATCCTGTTAGCAAGTGTTGAATACACATTATTGCTATCAATCTCACTTTTTATTGCAGTAAGAATGAGGTCTTTAAGTGAATGTTCTGTTTCTATCATCGTATCACCTTAATTTAATCGATTAATCGTTGCTGACCAGTGAGTTGCTGTATCTCTGTGATATCCTGGGATGCTTCTAAACAGCCGATGTACTCTCCTGATGTATCTCTGAGAGCATAATACTCTATCATCACCTTTCGCAAGCTTTTATGCTCGCCGTACGCTAGATCAATCCAAAACCGTGCTTTCTCTCTTTTCCCTTCTTTCATTTCTTTAAGTATCTGCTCTACTTTATCAAGGCTATTTTTTGGATGGCAATTCATCACATTTCGTCCAACGACAGATTCAGGACGTTTAAAGATCCTTGTTTCATGTCTATTCCACGCTACAACCGTGTCATGCTTATCCAGTATCGATATCTCTAGAGGAATCGTTTCAAGGACGGCATCTACTAATTCTGAAGATAGTTTTCCTATCATTTTTCTTTTCTCCTTCTATTCTCCTGATTATTTGGACGGTAACTCTGATGTGAACGTCCTCTGTGAAAGTTCCTTATCTATCATGAACATCCCATTTCCTTTATCACCGACCAGTCTTAGTTTTCCAATTATCTCGTTGTCATTAGCTTCTTCTTCGATCTGTTCGGTGACGAACCATTGTAAGAATATCTGTGTCGCATGGTCTTTTTCTTTGATTGCTAGATCCATGAGGTCGTTGATGGATTTCGTGATGAATTTCTCATGTTCTAACGTTTTTTGGAACATATCCATAGGGTCTTTGAACGTTGAAAGAGGTTCATCTATTTTTTTTAATTGAACCTTGCTACCTTGATCTTGAAGATAACTGTATAATCTCATTGCATGTTCCATCTCCTCTTTGTATTGGACCATGAACCAGTTAGCAAACCCATCCAAACCGCTATGGGTTGAATGAGCGGACATGGAGAGGTAAAGATATGCAGAGTACATCTCTTTGTTTATTTGCTCATTGAGAGCTTTTTCCATTGTATTACTGATCATATTTTTATCACCTTTTTACTGTTAACTTTATATTTTTTTATGGCAGAACCACCAGTCATAGCACGTATATTCCTTTTGTCGTTTCTTTGCTGTTTTTACATCGGAGGCTGGTGGGATGATGACACCATCTTTGACTAGTTCATTGTTCGGCCAGTTAGCGGGGATTGCTACACCATGGGCCTCTGAGGTTTGGAATCCTTTGATCATGCGAAGGATCTCATCCATGTTACGTCCTAGTTCTTGAGGATAATACAGCATCGCTCGGATGATGCCTTTCGGGTCGACGATAAAGACAGCCCGTACTGTGTTTGTTCCTTTGTTAGGATGGATAAGTCCTAATATATTCGCTATTTTTCCCGTGTCTGCTATGATTGGAAATGTAATCTCAAGTTTTAGGTGGTCTTGTATCCATTCGATCCATTTGATATGGCTGAAGACTTGATCTACACTAAGCCCGATGAGTTCACAGTTATGTTTTTTGAATTCATCATATCGTTTTTGGAACGCATAGAATTCTGTGGTGCATACCGGTGTGAAGTCTGCAGGGTGGCTGAATAGTATGAACCATTTCCCTTTGTATTCGTCAGGTAGTTTCTTTATTCCGTGGGTTGTTTGTACGGTAACCTTTGGAAATTCATCTCCAATCAGTGGCATTTTTATTTCTTCCATTTTTTTTCACCTTTCTTTTCCTTTTTCTATTCTTTTTTCATTTTTTAGTATCATTTCTTATGTTTTTCCCTTACATTCATTTTGTTCGTTTCATAGGTACGCCACAACAATATGGTTTGTTGTTTGGTACTTCGTCGAACCCAATAATTGAGTCGCAGTTGCAATCTTCATCGTTGCAATCGCATTTGTATTGTACTGGCTTATCATCTGCCTCACATCCACAACTATTACACATTTTTATAACACCTCCCGGGTTATTTATCACTTATAGCTCATTTTCTTATATATTTTGCTAATTGAATTCCTATATCTTTCATTTTTTTCAAATCATTTTCTGAGGGTATATAATTGATGTTCACACTGGATAATGGTCTGTCCCATCCAAGTCCTTCCACTATCTTCTCTATCTCGCCGACCGCTTGGCCGCCCCAACCAAAGGAACCAAAGATGAATCCGACCCGGTTCAAGGGCTTTAGTCCTTTTAGATATGTTAGAAAACTACCCACAGTTGGTAGCATTCCATTATTTAGGGTTGGTGAGCCCAACAATACGAGTTTTGATTCAAGAATATCTTTCATTATATCAGAAATGTGATTATTCTGAAGATGTTTTACAGAGACGGATATACCTTCTGATCGTAGTCCTTCAAGTAGTGCGAAGGCCAACTTTTGTGTGGATCCCCACATGGTATCGTAGATGATGACCGCTTTAGGATCGGTTGTGTTTGTAGACCATTTCTTGTATAACTTGATTACCTCATCGCAATGGCTTCTCCAAATGATCCCGTGACTTGGAGCGATCATATCAAAGTCTAGCGCATTCAGTCCTTCCAAGGCTTTTTGGACTTGCCCGCCAAACGGGAAAACGATGTTCGCATAATATTTTGCTGCCTCCTCCTGAAGAATTCCTAAGGGGAGTTGATCATCGAACCGTTCAGATGTTGCAAGGTGTTGACCAAATGCGTCATTAGGAAATAACAGCCTATCGTTTTTACTATATGTTACCATTGAATCCGGCCAATGGACCATTGGTATATGGACAAAGGAAAGTGTTCTTTTACCAATTGATAGTTTTTCACCTGATTTTACAACCTTTGTATTCCATTGGTGATTGTAATGTTTTAATAGTCCTTTTTCTCCACGAGTTGATGTTATAACGGTTGCATCAGGAATTAGATTAAGCAATTGTGGGAGGCTTCCCGAATGGTCCATCTCGACATGATTTGATATCACATATGAGATATCCTTAGGGTCTATTACTGTTTTGATTCTCTCAAGCATCTCTTCAAATAGATAGTGTTTTACAGTATCTATCAATGTAATTTTTTCGTCAACGATAAGATACGAGTTGTAGGTTGATCCTCTAGGGGTTTGATATCCATGGAAGTTACGGAGGTTCCAATCGATACCTCCTACCCAATAGACATCAGGTTTTATGTTGATTGCTTCCATGATAATCACTGCAGTTCAAATGCTTCTTTACCGGCACCGCATACAGGACATACCCAGTCATCAGGGATCTCATCGAATGGTGTGCCTGGTGCGATACCACCATCAGGATCTCCTTTTACTGGGTCATACACATACCCACATACGGTACATACATATTTTTCCATATTTCTTTCCTCCTTCTGAATTTTTTTTCCTTTTACTTCTTCCTCTTTATTATAAGTTGGTGCTGTTTTTGGTGAAAAACCACCTTTAATAGTATGATAATACTCATATGTCAAAGGGTCCTCATCGCTTAACATCTGAGCATCAATGACATCGCCAACAAAGATCGTATGGGTGCCAACATCCAAGTTTTTAGTGACCTTTATTTCGATATATGCGATGGAATGATCGGTTATAATTGGGATATCGTTTTGTGAGATAACACAATTAACTCCATCCATCTTATCGATGTCCCTTCCGCATTTGAATCCAAAGGTACCGACAAAGGTCATTGGGGTTTGTTTATCGAGTATAGAAAGAGTAAAGGCTTTGCTTTTTGTGATGAGTTCGTGGGTGAGATTACTTCGGTTGATACTGATAGCAAGGGTTGGGGGTTCTGATGTTACCTGAAAGACAGAATTTGCGATTTGCCCGTTCTCCTTTCCATTATATTTTGAACAAACGACATAGAGACCATAACTAATCTTTTGAAGAACATTTTTATCCATTTTTAACTCCCTCTTTATTTAAACAATCCTTGCATTTCCCTCTGAAATAACCATGTACTTCCTCTATCCGGTGTCCATCCTTAAGGATGTCTTTTTCGATGGTTTCAACATTGGGGCATGTAAAATGAATGTCAAAGATCTTCCCGCATTGTTTACAGATGAAGTGGTGATGCATATCATGGTTAAAATCATATCGATGTTCTGTTGGACAGATGGTCAATCTTTGAATGATCCCTGCATTTGTAAGTGTTTCAAGGGTGTTGTATATCGTTGTCTTTGAAAGCGAAGGATATTTCTTTGTTAAAGATTGGAATATCTCGTCAGCAGTTGGATGGGTTAGGTGAGATTCAACATATCTGAGTATCTCAAGTCTTTGTTGTGTTACCTTGAGATTATGGGTTTTTAATAGCTCAACAAATGTCTCCATTGTACTCACCTAGTAGTATGAAATGGTTTTTAAGTTGTAACCATTACAATTTAACAATGAATACAATAAATAGTATTTAAGGGTTATGCAATAATTATAAAAAGGAGAAGAAGAAGCAATTAGCAGGAACTATGCTCTATTGCATCATTAGGACAGGCACTAACACAAGCACAGCATTCAATGCATTCTGATACATTGTTTGCAACAGCTTTTCCTTCAATCAGTTCAAAGATGTCGACGGGACAAGCAGTGACACATTCCCCGGCACCAGTACATTTCTCATAATCGATTACTATCTTGATATCTCCATCTTCAAATTCTTTTTTCACCATAGAATGATACCTCCATGATAAGAATAGGAAAATGAATGACGATATAAATGGGTTTCTATCAGTGTTTGGTTCTTTTCTGGGTTTCAGAAGAAGACCTGTATAATTCGCAACATTTATGTAAAATGAAGTCTATTGTGCATATTAAAATGTGATAATATGGATAAATAATATACATATTAGATGTCTTTTCGTCTAAATTTGTTATATAATTTGTTAGCATTTGGTAATACAAATAACGAAAAAAATACTAAATAAGAAAATGTGTTTTTTTCATAATGTGTGTGGTAATACAAATGGTTTCAATAGAAAAAATCGAAACAAATGATGGATTCCCAAACCATCTCACTGAAGAAAAAATCATAGACTTTCTCTACAACCATCTTGATAAATATAAAGACAGCAGACAGGCTATAAAAAAGGCAATAACCTACGCTTTTTCAAAAGAACCTGGGAAAGGAGGATTTCTATTAGCTGCCTTAAAGGATGAAACGCTTGTAGGGGTTGTTGTTGTTAATAATACCGGAATGGGCGAATACATTCCTCACCATATACTCGTCTATATAGCTGTTAATAGAACAAGACGAGGACAAGGTATTGGTAAAAAACTCATGAGAGAGGTTAAACGACAATGTTCTGGGGACATCGCTCTTCACGTGGAATATGACAATCCTGCGAAACGATTGTACGAACGATGCGGGTTTTCATCAAAATATGCTGAAATGAGATATGAACAGGAAACGTAGGGTTTTACGATGGCTGAACTAATAGTTCATCATAAGAGAATAATTCGAAATATCGAAAAAATGAATTCGTTCCTCTCGGAAAAAGGAAAAGAATGGTCACTTGTAACAAAAGTTCTTAATGGTCATAGACCAACACTTGAAAAGATCCTTTCGTCAGACGCTGTTAAAGAAACACATTCAATCGCAGATTCACGGATATCAAGTCTCAAGACAATCAAAGATATACGAAAAGACATTGTAACAATGTATCTTAAACCTCCTGCAAAATCATCCGTAAAGAACATCATACGATATGCTGATATCTCATTAAATAGTGATTTCCAAACGATTAATCTCTTGAATGAAGAGGCAAAAAGACAAGACGTCAACCATCGCATCATGATCATGATAGAATTAGGGGAACTGCGCGAAGGAGTGGTCCGAGAAGGATTCCTTGATTTTTATGAACGGGTGTTCGATCTATCAAACATCACTGTGATAGGTTTAGGAACTAATCTTGGATGTATGTATGGGATAGAGCCAACGTTTGACAAATTGATACAACTCTGTCTTTATGAACAACTTATTGAGACTAGATTCAATCAGAATCTAGAACTTGTATCAGGCGGAAGCAGTATTACGTTACCCTTACTAAAAAGAAAAAAGGTTCCCAAAGGAATCAATCACCTTCGAATAGGGGAAGCAATATTTCTTGGTACCTCCCCACTTGAACAAAAAAAATTCATGAATCTATCAACAAATGCTTTTGAATTCAAAGGTAACATCGTGGAACTTCAAAAAAAGCAGACTCAACCTGACGGGATCATAGGAAATGGAAATGTTGGTCATGTGGAGACTTTTTCAGAGGCTGGTTCATTGAAGGAAGAATACAAAGCCTTACTAGATTTCGGTGTCATAGATGTAGATAGCGACAATCTTACACCAAAAAACAAAAAAGCACAATTCCTAGGAACAACTTCCGATCTCACCGTCTATAGTCTTGGTCAAGATATCAGCAAATACCAGAGAGAAAAGATAATGCATTTCCAACCTAATTATATGGCCGTTGCTCGATTGATGAACTCAAAATTCGTAAAAAAAGAGATTGATTCGTTATAGAATATGTAAGTGATATGAACCGGTGAGACCTAAAGTGATGGATTACTAGGAGTATACTTTATGAAGCTGGACGAACTGATTAAGCTACGGCGCCTACTCCACAGATATGCGGAATTATCTGGAAACGAGAAGCATACATCAGAGATAATTACCGCTCAACTTGTAAAAAATGATCCAACCGATATCATTACAAATCTAGCGGGAGGGTATGGTGTAGCAGCAGTCTTTGACTCAGGGACATCTGGTCCTACTCTTATGATCCGTGCAGAACTTGATGCATTACCAATAGAGGAACGATTGCCTAAGCCGTACAAAAGCATAACACAAAATGTAAGTCATGTATGCGGCCATGATGGACATATGGCGATTCTTATTGGTGTTTCTGAAAAACTAACAACCAATAGAGATCGATACAACGGAAAAGTAATAGTTCTCTTTCAACCAGCAGAAGAGACTGCAGCAGGGGCAAAGCAGCTTATGAACGATACAAGATTCCAGGCTTTTAGACCTGACCTCATCATTGGATTTCATAATATCCCTGGTTTCTCTCTTGGGGAAGTTTTAATCAAAAACAAAGTATTTTCTGTAGCATCCAAAGGTCTTATCATTAGGTTACATGGTGAAACAACACATGCGGGAACCCCTGAAAAGGGAAAGAATCCAACCAATGCACTAATAGAAGTACTTCAGATAATTCAACATATATCAGAGGAGTATCAACAAAAGGATACTCGATCCTTTATCACTGTTATCCATGTAAATCTTGGAGAAGTAGCTTTTGGCACAAGCCCTGGTGATGCTGTCGTAATGGCTACGCTCCGAAGTCCCGAAGATAGCCGTATGGAACAAATGAGTTCAGAGATACTTACTAAGACCCAAGGGATTGTTTCAACATATGAGCTCAAATGGGAACATGAATGGGTTGAGGTTTTCCCCGCAGTTAAAAATGATGAACAAGGAAACCAAGAGATCATCAAAGCATCTACAGAGATAGGAGTGCCCATAACATATCTATCAGAACCATTTCGTTGGTCAGAGGATTTTTCTTATTATCAAGAACAATATAGAAGTGTGTTCTTTGGGATCGGTTCAGGCATTCACCAACCATCATTGCATACCGAAATTTATGATTTCCCTGATGAACTCATTCCTCTAGCAACAGACCTATGTTTTCAGATACTCTGTAATTGTTCGAAACGATGGCGGAGAACATAGAAATGAGATATAATTCATATATTGAACTAAGTCAAAAATCGTTAGCAAAAAATATTAACTATCTAAAGCAGATAATTGGTCCTAATGTCACGTTTGTATCAGTAATAAAAGGTAATGCATATGGTCATGGAATAACGGAGTTTGTCCCTCTCGCAGAAAAGTGCGGAATCGATTTCTTCGCAGTTTTTGATGTTTTTGAAGCTCAACAAGCATACAGTGTCAAAAGAGAAGGGACACATGTTATGATAATGGGTATGATACATGGTGAGGACCTACCATGGGTCCTATCGAACAACTGTTCATTCTTTGTTAGCGATCTCAATACATTACAAAACGTTGTTTCAATTGCTCAAGAACTAAAGAAAAGGGCGTTCATACATATTGAGCTCGAGACAGGATTACATAGGACAGGGTTTGAGGAAGATGAATTACCGTCTCTTGTTGAAATTATCAATCGAAATAGTGATAATATCTCTGTTGAGGGTTTATGCACTCATCTAGCAGGTGCTGAAAGCATTTCAAATTATGTTAGAATACATAGTCAGATGGGTATCTATGAAAGAGTTAAAGAATGGATGAAAAAGCAAGGGATACTACCAACATATTTCCATGTAGCTTGCTCAGCAGCAGCGTTGATGTATCCGGAATCTCGAATGAACATGGTCAGGATCGGTATTGCCCAATATGGGTATTGGCCAAGCAAAGAGACCAAGATACACAAACTATTATCTGATACCTCTCAATATAAACGAAATCATTTGCATAGTATGTTAGCGTGGAAAAGCACTGTTTCAGGGGTAAAATATGTATCCCCCGGTGAATTCATAGGCTATGGCAATATGTTCCAGACAACAAAACAAACAAAGATCGCTACGATACCTGTTGGTTATTATCATGGGTACCGACGGAGCTTAAGTAATGTTGGTCATGTATTGATTAGAGGTAAAAAAGCACCTATTATCGGATTAGTGAATATGAGCATCATGATCACAGATGTTACTGCTATCCCGGAAGTTACAAGAGGAGATGAGGTCGTTCTCATTGGAAAACAAGGAACACAAAAGATAAGTGTTTCGTCGTTTTCGGAGCAACTTAATCTAGTAAATTATGAACTTCTCAGCCGGCTACCTATGCAGATACCTCGATACGTCACTCATTAAGTGCTATTGGTGTATACAAATGTCTTTACAATCTTGTATTTCAAACATATTAATTATATTGCACGATTATGACACTGAAGTTTCAAGAGAATATAGTATCAGTCAAAATTCCATAGCGTTTTGTTTTGTACGCATGTATTATTATAATGCTTGATACTGTTAGAATTATGAATGATCTTTCTCTATAACCGTATACCCATACTGATACGATCCTCAACCGCAAAACCTACCTTTGCATAGAAAGAAACAATACCTATGTTTTCTTTATCGACCTGTAAATTCACTTTTAGGCACCCCACCTTCTTCAGTTCGCTCAGTGCCTTTTTCATTAACAGGGACCCAATCCCTTTTTTCCGATGGCCTTCTTTTACAGCTAAAGAATAGATCCATCCTCTGTGTCCATCGAATCCAACAAGAACAGTTCCAACGATACCCCCCGGGTCAGCTACTGCTACATAGAATAGGCCATCACCATGTCTCATCTTCATATCAATATTGATCTCTGGGTCATTGTGAATATACGAGCTATGAAAAACACTCTTCCAAAGCTCGATAACAGTTGCTTTATCACTAGCTTTAAATCTTCTAATACGAACACTCATTCTATCAAATAATCTTTTTCAGTGGATTTGGTCCTAATCTTTTGATTTCCTCAGTCATCTCCAAGATAAGATCTGCATATTTCTTTCCCTCTGATGCGGATACATATTCGAATCGAACCCGTTCTGGTTCCAATCCGAGTTCAACAAGCATCGTCTTTAAGAGTTTCATCCTTCGATTAGCCTTATAGTTCCCTGATTGATAATGACAATCTCCCGGGTGGCATCCTGCAACAAGGACACCATCTGCACCTTTCTTTAACGCTTCAAGAATATATACAGGGTCAACTCGTCCTGAGCACATGACCCGTATCGTCTTGATATTAGCTGGATATTTCATTCGACTAGTACCTGCTAGATCAGCTCCTGCATACGAACACCAATTGCATAAGAAACCGATTATATTTGGCTCAAATTCACTCATAGCTGTTTCACCTTACATTGATTATAGAGATTTACTTTCCATCAGTACTATTATTAGTATTCATATCCTTTAACTCAGAGATAACCATCTGTACAACCTCAGGGATGACCTTTTGGATCTCTGGGCTTATACACTCGCTAAATTCAGTTGGGATCTGTCTAAGATTGATACCAATGATCATAATAGTCCTTGGAATAGTATCATCACCGATCGTTCTTGATAGATCGATAGCTTCCTTTAGCGATAGATCATGAGGATTACATGAATGAACTGTTTCCATTTCATGTACATCAAATCGTTCAATCTGCCCATGGGCCATATCATTCAAGCAGACAGCATCAATGAGTATCGCTTTGTCATACCCACGAATACTATCAAGAAGATTCATACCTCCGGTCTGTGCCTCATCGATGAATATATCAGACGACGGATCAATGTCTGTTCGAAGTGTTCTAGCGATATGAATACCTATTCCATCATCACCGAGAATAGGATTACCGATTCCAATAATGATTATCTTCATATCCTTACCATTTGATTATTGTGTATATGTTTTTAACAATTGTCGGTTAGCATCATAGATATCTATCTGCATAGGCATCCCACCTGGTAATGAATGGGTTGCACAAGCAAAACAGGGATCATAAGCGCGAAACGCCATTTCAACCTTATTAAGAATACCATCACTTATCTTACCATTTGAGATAAGTCCTTTCGCAGCATCGCGCACGCTCATAGTGATAGCTCCAGCATTGTTTGTGGTTGCAACGATAAGATTAGCTTTTTCAACAAGTCCTTTTTTATCAAGCTTATAATGATGTATCAATGTTCCTCTTGCCGCCTCGGTCACTCCAAAACCTTCCCCTGGTTTTCCAACGGGATTCCTGATATCCTGAGATGTTATCTCAGGGTCATTGATGAGTTCAATGCTTCGTTCTGTTGCATAGAGTAATTCGATTAATCTAGCCCAATGATATGCAAGGGTCGAGTTCACTGGTTTTCCACCAAGTGTCTCAAACAATGATGTATATTCTTTCTGTGCAAGAGGTGTTGCCATACCCTCAGATGCATTTAAACGACCTAGTGGACCAACCCTGTAGATGCCGCTTTTCTCTCCGTCAGTGAAACCATTCCAACCGATATCCTTCAAATAAGGATATTTCATATAACTCCATTCCTCAACACGCTCAGCGACCACTTTGCTATAGTCTTTGACATCGAATTTCACGTGTTCCTTTCCCTTTTGGTTGGTGACCCGAATTCGTCCATCATAGAAATTGACCTTGTTATTTTCATCAACAAGACCCATGTTATAGGTATTAAGCTGATAGGGATCACTTGTGATAAGAGTCACATAGTCTTTGTTTCCTAATACGACATCATGAAAGAGTTTAAGGGAGAATTGTGCAAAGTCGACACATGATTCTGCCATTTCCTTTATATCCTTTACTTCGTCCTCATTTAATCCTTTTGAAACTCCTCCAGGAAGACCACAGACAGGGTGAGTTGCTTTACCTCCAAGGATGCCTGTGATCTTTTGACCATACGCCCGATGTTTTATGACTTCTTTACCTATTTCAACACCTGCTTTTTCAATGACTCCCAAAATATTACGCTTTGATGCTGGTGCCTCAGGACCAACGACGAAATCAGGTCCCCCTAGATAATAGAAGTGAAGGATGTGATCATAGATGAAATATCCACAATACATGAGTTCTCGAAGTTTCTTAGCTGCGCTTGTTGGTTCAACATTGAATGCATCATCAAGTGCTTTTGTACTAGCAAAATGATGAGCAACAGGACATACGCCACAGATACGACTTGTTATTTGGGGCATATCTTCTGCTCGTCGACCTTGAGCGAATCGTTCAAACCCTCTAAGCTCAGGTATCTGTAGATACGCGTTTTCAACAGTTCCTTTATCGTTTAAGAAGATACTGATCTTGCCATGGCCTTCAAGACGGGTTATTGGATCAATTGTTATCGTTTTCATTCCTTCATCACTTTCCTGTTGATGATCGAAGTAGGTAATGTGTATTTATAGAAGGTTCCAAGTGGGTCGACTATTTCACGGATGAGTGTATCGACCTCTTCATCGCTCATCGCTTCCTCACCTTCAACTCCAAGGATACTTGCGAGACTTGAGATCATCTTGCCTCCTTGATCAAGACTATTGGGTGTAGGTCCGCCACAACCAGTACATGGCATATTTGCATCAAGACATCGTGCATTACAACCACCGCGGGTAGCCGGCCCCATACAGATGATACCTTGTTCAAGAAGACATTTCTCTTCTATTTTATCGACCTCATAGACCCTTCGTATCTTTTGTATCTTCTTTGTTGTTTTTTCGAAACGACATTCATCACAAACCGACTTCAAAGGACCTATCACGCTACCCTTTGGAGGAAGTCTATCTTCAACGATTGCATTGAACGCAGTCATTATCTGATCAGCGGTCGGAGGACAGCCATGCAGATAATAATCGACCTCAACGGTCTGGTCAAGACTTTTCACCGTATCAAAGAATTCAGGGAGCGTCAATTCGCCTTCCTTAACCTTGCTCTTTGTCTTAGGGACGATTTTATCCTTGTTATCAGTAGATGGATTATCAATATATGCGACATCAAACACTTCTTTCTTGTTAGCAACATTAGCTAAACCAGGGATACCCCCATGAACAGCACAAGCGCCAAATGCAACAAGGATCTTAGATTTCTTCCTGAGAAGAAAAGCCATTTCCTCCTGTTCTTCTGTACGTATCGCTCCATTGAAGAAACAAACATCGATATACTTATCGCTCATTTCCTCGACATCTTTATATTTCGTGTCAATTGCAACTGGCCAAAAAAGTATATCTGCGATTGCTACAACATCAAGGATTTTTTCATCGATGTCAAGCACTGCTATCTCACAACCACCACAACTTGCAGCCCAATAGAAAGAAATTCTCATTTTTTCCTTTTGAATAGATGAATCCTTTTTCGGCATAAAAACGCCTCCAATGCCAATATGAAATAAAAAGTGTTTTATAATATCTTCCCTACATGCTCTCAATCTCTCTGGATCATACGATCTATGCATAGTTCGTTGAAATGATCCGGTGTTCTTTGCTTGTCGTAAACGCTAATGTTTAAATGTGAATGACATTTACGCTCGATAGATTGTTATGGATTATGAAACAGTGACCATGAAACGTGATAAAGACTGTATGTATATAACTCTCAGTCGTCCAGAGAGACTCAATGCATTTGACTTACAACTCGGTAGAGAACTCTACGAGGTCCTTCAAAAAACTTCTAAAGATGACAGAATAAAAGTAGTTGTTCTAAAGGGGACTGGTAAAGGGTTTTGCGGTGGAGGTGACGTTAAAGAGATGCACAAAGCAACAGATAAACCAGGTTTTCTTAGAGAGCTTACAAAGATCATTCACGCATGTGTTCTTGAAATGAGAACAATGGAAAAACCAATCATTGCAGCAGTAAACGGTGCTTCTTTTGGAGCTGGGTTCTCACTAGCTCTTTCAGCAGATATCATCATTGCTTCACATCATGCCTCATTTGGTACAGCATTCATTGGTATTGGTCTAGCACCTGGGTGCGGAACACAATTGGTCAGCCGGCTTATAGGGTATCATAAAGCCTGTGAATATATCCTTACAGCAAAGGTTTTTTCAGCTGAAGAGGCAAAGAACCTAGGGTTGATAAATGAAGTAGTATCAGACGATGAGTTGGAGTCACATGTCCAACGATATGTCGATCTTTTCAGTTCGTTTCCCACAATTGCGGTGGGTAAAGCAAAGATGCTTATCAATAAAAGCTTAGATAACAATTTCATAAACCATCTTGAACTTGAAAGTATCACTGCAGCCTATACTGCAGGAACAAAAGATTTTTCAGAGGGCGTCAAAGCATTTGTAGAGAAGCGGTCCCCTCGCTTCACAGGAACCTGAATATTTCGACAATTCCAGTAAACATCTTAAGAAACATTTATGTATTTTACCTAACATGGACTGGAAATATCATAGTATAGATAATACATGAAACATAACTGGTGAACAAACATGAAATACACCACTATTGAGGTCCAAAGACAGAAAGATATCGTCACCGTTTCATTAGATAGACCTGATGTGCATAATGCAATGAATGAACCTATGATGAAGGAGCTTACGCATTTTTTTAGATCATTTTCTACAGATGATACAGTACGAGTTATTGTCATAACAGGCAAGGGTAAATCCTTTTGTGCTGGAGCAGATCTTCATTGGATGAAAAGCATGGTCAAGTATTCAAAGGAAGAAAACATAAAGGATAGTCGCCTTCTTCAAGACCTCTATGAATCTATAAATGACTCGCTAAAGATAACGATAGCAAAGGTTAACGGAGCAGCGTTTGGAGGGGGCCTTGGTCTCTTTGCTGCCTGTGACATCGCTTTAGCTGTACCTGGATGTACTTTTTCATTTAGTGAAGTAAAACTTGGTATCATACCATCGGTCATTTCTACCTACATACTTCGCCGAATATGTTCCCCTTCTCATGTAAAACGGTTATTCATAACTGGAGAACGCTTTTCTTCTGAATATGCTGAAAAAATCGGTCTTATAGACACTGTAATCCCTGAGGTTGAACTAGATGAGTATATCCAAAAATATTTTTCGATCATACGGTCTTCAGGGCCTAAGGCGGTTTCTGAGGTCAAAAACCTTCTTGCTACTTATGAAAAGCTACCAATTGATACATACAAAGAGTACACAGTCACAAAGATTTCTGAGTTACGAGTATCAGATGAAGGTCAGGAAGGGATTACTGCGTTCTTAGAAAAAAGAAAAGCAAGATGGAGCGAATAAAACATGTTCAAAAAAGTATTGATTGCAAACAGAGGGGAGATTGCTGTTAGAATTATCAAAGCGTGCCAGGAACTCGGGATACATACCGTTGCTATCTATTCAGATGCTGATCTAAATGCTCCTCACGTCCTCCTTGCAGATGAAGCAGTAAATCTTGGAGACCCAACACCTATTGAAAGTTATCTAAATATCCCAAAGATCATTAAAATAGCTCAAGAAAAAAAAGCAGATGCAATTCATCCTGGATATGGTTTTCTTGCTGAGAACCCTGACTTTGCTGAAACATGTAATAAAGCTGGAATCAAATTCATCGGTCCTTCACCAGAGGTTATTAGTCTCATGGGTGATAAGATTGCTGCAAAAAAGGCAATGGAAGCCGCAGGGGTTCCTGTTATACCTGGATATCATGGAACAGATCAAGACAACGAGTCCCTTGTGAAACATGGGAAAAAAATTGGTTTTCCCCTCCTAGTGAAAGCGGCAGCGGGTGGAGGAGGAAAAGGAATGAGGATTGTAAAAACAGAGAGTCAACTCCTTGAATCCATCGAGAGTGCAAAACGGGAATCAAAATCATCATTTGGTAACGATACCGTGTTCCTAGAGAAATATCTAGAAAAACCCAGACATATTGAATTTCAGATACTTGCTGATGAATATGGTAACGTCATTCATCTCTTTGAACGGGAATGTTCCATTCAGAGGCGTCATCAGAAGATCATTGAAGAATCACCTTCACCGGTGATGACTCCTGAACTTAGAGAACAAATGGGACGTGCTGCGGTGACCGCAGCTCAAAAGGTTGGGTATACCAATGCAGGTACCGTTGAATTCATGGTGGATGGTTTTCTTAATTATTATTTCATGGAAATGAATACTCGTCTACAGGTCGAACACCCTATAACAGAGATGACGACAGGGGTAGATCTAGCAAAATGGCAATTACGAATAGCAAGTGGAGAACAGCTCACTTTGAAGCAAGAGGATATCTTTCAAAGAGGGCATGCAATGGAATGTAGGATATATGCTGAGGACCCAAAGAATGGATTTCTCCCAAGTGTTGGAACCATACTAAAATTAGAAGAACCTACAGGTCCTAACATCCGTGTTGACTCAGGGATTTTGGCAGATAACCATGTGTCTCCGTATTATGATCCCATGTTATCAAAACTCATAACGTATGCTGAAAACAGAACCGAATGTATCAACAAGATGACCTGGGCGCTCTCCCATTATGTCATCCTTGGTGTCACATCCAATATAACCTTCCTAAAAGAGGTTTTTAATAATCATGAATTTGAAAAGGGAAACACAACCACTCATTTCATTGACAATTATTTTAAAGAATGGACAATAACAAAAAAGACTCTCCCAGTTGATGCACTGATCTCCCTAGCAGTCTATGATTCGTTACATTCAAAAAAGGAAGAGATCGTCCGATATAAAGAAGCGGACCCACATTCTCCCTGGAAACATGTTGGTCGATGGCGAGTGAGTGGAGGTGAATAAAGATGTTTATCAATTACGAACATGAGAATCATGTCTATAAAGTCACAATCGAAAGAAGGCAAGAGAATTTCTTTGTAACCTATGATAACACAGAATATCGGGTCTCAGTCGATGAGATACAACAGGGTCATTTAAAGATAACAATTGGTGATAGGATAATAAAATCAATAGTAACCGAAGGAGATAAAGAGAAATTTGTCTTTATAGATGGTAGCGTGTTCAAAGTAAAACCTGTTGAACTCACCGGTAGAACGAAAAAACGGAAGAAAGAAGCAGGTGAACATGACCTCGACTCACCGATATCTGGGAAAGTTATACAGGTCAAAGTCAAGAAAGGTGATAAGGTGAAAACTGGCGATATCATCTTAGTCATAGAGGCAATGAAGATGGAATATCTGATAAGAGCACCATTCAATGGTCTCATTACAAAGGTCAATTTCAAAGAAAAAGATCAAATAGAGATCGGTCAGAAAACCGTTGAGATTTCAAAAAAATAAAGGAGCAAAAATCATGGATATAATTGAAAGTTCAATAGATGTCACAGGAAAAGAATTCAAGGAAAATCATGCTCATTATGAAAAAATAGTGAAACAATTAAAAGCAGATATCAGTAAAGCACAGAAAGGAGGCGGTGAGGAAAAGATAAAAATCCATAAAAGTAGAAACAAGATGCTTGCACGAGAACGTATTGATGCACTCATCGACCCAGATACACCTTTCATGGAATTCAACCCTCTTGCAGCCTATGGCATGTATGATGACAATGCACCCAGCGCAGGTATCGTCACAGGTATCGGTCTAATCCATGGACGAGAAGCAGTCATCGTAGCAAATGACGCTACAGTAACAGGTGGAACATATTATCCGATGACGGTTAAAAAACATCTTCGAGCTCAAGACATTGCTCTAGAGAACAATATACCCTGTATCTATCTTGTTGATTCTGGTGGAGCGTTTCTGCCTATGCAGGATGAAGTATTCCCCGACCGAGAACATTTTGGAAGGATCTTTTATAATCAAGCTATCATGTCATCAAGGAATATACCTCAGATCTCTTCAGTGATGGGTTCTTGTACTGCAGGGGGTGCGTATGTCCCTGCGATGAGCGATGAGACCATTATAGTCAAAGGAACAGGGACTATCTTTCTAGGTGGACCACCACTTGTCAAAGCAGCAACAGGTGAAGAAGTATCTGCTGAGGACTTAGGAGGTGCAGATGTACATTGTAAAGAAAGTGGTGTCTCAGATCATTATGCCCATGATGATACAGAGGCTATAGTAATGGTGCGTAACATCGTAGAGAACCTGAACCGTCCTTTAAAGACCCATCTTGATATTCATGAACCTGAGGAACCAGCATATGATATACGGGAGATCTATGGTATCATTCAGAAAGACCCTCGTAAACCTTTTGAGGTACGAGAGATCATCGCACGGATCGTCGATGGATCAAAGTTCCATGAGTTCAAAACACTTTATGGGACAACGATAGTCTGTGGATTTGCTCGAATCATGGGTTATCCTGTTGGAATATTAGCGAACAACGGTGTTCTCTTCTCCGAATCAGCTTTGAAAGGAACCCATTTCATTGAAATGTGTTGTCAGCGAAAGATACCCCTCGTGTTCCTCCAGAATATCACGGGATTCATGGTGGGAAGAAAATATGAGGCAGGAGGTATTGCAAAGGATGGTGCAAAGATGGTAAGTGCTGTTGCCACCGCCAACGTTCCAAAATATACAGTCATCATTGGAGGATCATTTGGAGCAGGGAACTATGGTATGTGTGGTCGCGCCTATGAACCCAGGCAACTCTGGATGTGGCCAAATGCAAGGATCTCTGTCATGGGTGGTGAACAAGCAGCAAATGTTCTACTTACAGTAAAACGAGATCAACTCTGGCGAAAAGGTATTGAGCTTTCAAAAGAAGAAGAAAAGAAGATCACTGATCCCATATACAAAAAATATGAACTTGAAGGACACCCCTATTACAGTTCAGCAAGGATATGGGATGATGGCATCATCGACCCTGCAGATACACGCCTTGTGCTTGGTTTAGGTATCTCAGCAGCCTTAAATGCGTCCATCCCTGATTGGAAACCTGGAATATTCAGGATGTAGACACCTTTCCCAATAATCAACCTGGAACATAGCAGATTTTATAAAGGGAACTTCAATAAGAAATGTACACTGTGCCATAGGGGTTATTGGCACAAGAAAGAACACCTGATAATGAATAATTTGTATACGTGATAGCCTATGAGCATTATTGATCTAACCTCGATGGGAGAACCCCAGACGGATATGAAAGATGAAATAAATAAACGCCTTTTAACACTTAAAGATGAATTCTCAGAGTATTGTTATCAATGTGGTAAATGTACTTCAGGATGTGAGGCACATAAGCTCCTTGAGTTGGAACCACATAAGATCATTGCTTTATTGAAACGAGGTCTTATTGATGAGCTGGTTAACTCTGATATCATCTGGACATGTATGAGCTGTTTTAAATGCCGTGAGCGATGTCCTCAGAAGATAGCACCGGTTGAGGTGCTTTTTGCTTTGAAGAACATGGTTGTAGCAAGTGGTAAACAGATTCCTGGTAATTATTCGATGTATCTTCAAATGGTCCTTTCAAAAGGGTTGTTACAGGATGAAAAAGAGATATCGACAAGAGATAATAAAACATTGAAACGAGCGGATCTTGGTCTTCCAGAGATATCAAAACCTGTTGATATGGCAAAGTTCATGGGTATGCTTTCTAAACTTGCCATGGAGAAGGTATAACAGGAGGAATTAAAGTATGAAGAAATTCGTTTTTTATCCAGGTTGTGTGATGCAAACAGAGCAATATGCACTTGATTTGTCACTTCGTGAGATTCTCCCAAAATTTGATGTTGAACTTGTCGATGTTCAAGGTTTTTCCTGCTGTGGTGAACCGTTAAAGAGTGTCAATCAAATGCTTTCAGTATCTCTAGCTGCTCGAAACATTGCTCTTGCTGAGAGAGAAGGTCTTGATATGTTTGTTCCCTGCCCCATGTGCCATCTTGCCATGAGCGAATGTAAAAGGATACTTGATTCAGATGAAGAAATGAAGCAACGGGTTAACACGTTTCTAAAAGATGATGCTCTGACATATACAGGGAAAGCAACACTAGTTAGCATTCTAGATATGTTCCATGAGGTCATTGGTCTGGAAAAGATGAAAAAAAAGGTAACACAACCGTTAGATTCATTGAAAGTCGCCTCTCATTATGGATGTCATCTTATCAGGCCGTCTGAGATCGGTCGTCCCGATGATGCAGAGAACCCTCAAAAGATGGAACAGATCCTTTCAACCATCGGTGCAAAACCAGAGGATTACCCAGAGAAACTTGATTGCTGTGGGGCATTGTTGAATGCGAATCTTCCTGAGACCGCGCTTACTAAGACCGGGCAGAAACTACAGAAGATCGAGGAATATGGTTTCAATGCATTGGTCGATGTATGTCCCTGGTGTCATCGTCAGTTCGATGCAAGGCAGAAGAAAGCGGGTGAGACTGTTGCTGCAAAGCTCAATGTCCCTGTTGTATATCTTACTCAGTTGATCGGTCTTTCAATTGGTATCAGTGAGGAAAGACTTGGTTTGAACTTGAATTTGAGTCCTGTTGAAGCTTTGCAGAACGGAGGGAACTAAGATGACCAATAAGATAGGTGTGTTTGTCTGTCATTGCGGTATCAATATCTCTCAGACCGTTGATGTAAAAGCACTTACAACATATGCGAAAGGGCTTAAGGATGTCGTTGTGAGCGAGGCATACAAATATATGTGTTCGGACTCAGGTGCTAATCTAATCAAAGAGTCCATTAGGAAACATAAGCTTGATAGTGTTGTCATCGCATGTTGTTCCCCTCGAATGCATGAACATACCTTTAGAAATGTAGTTGAAAGTGGTGGTGTAAACGCATTCAATCTTGAGATCGCTAATATCCGTGAGCAATGCTCATGGGTCCATAATGATAAAGAGAAGGCAACAGAGAAAGCAAAAGCATTGGTACGAGGTGCAGTTGCAAAGGCACGGTTCCTTGAACCATTGGAACCATCAAAGGTCAATGTCACCCCTGAAGCATTGGTCATCGGTGGAGGTATAGCTGGTATTCAGACAGCGTTAGAAATCGCTGATAAGGGTTACAAGGTCCATCTTGTTGAAAAGACCCCTAGTATCGGTGGTCGGATGGCTCAGCTTGATAAAACGTTTCCAACACTTGATTGTTCAGGTTGTATCCTGACCCCTAAGATGAGTGAGGTGGCCAATCATCCTAATATCGATTTGCTTACCTATGCAGAGGTCAAAGAGGTCGAGGGGAGTATTGGTAATTTCACAGTAACGGTTACAAAAAAGGCCCGGTATGTGGACCTTGATACTTGTACTGGTTGTGGGGATTGCGTTCAGGCCTGTCGGTTGAAGGGTCGAATCAGTAGTGAATTCGATGAACATATGGGAAAGCGAAGTGCTATCTATATGCCGTTTCCTCAGGCCGTTCCATTGAAATGTACCATTGATGTATCTACCTGTTTGATGCTTACAAAGGGGAAATGTGGAGCGGGGCCTCTCTGTGTGGAAGCATGTGAGCCAGGTGCAATCGACTTTGATCAAAAGGATGAAGATATCGCCCTTAATGTTGGAGCAATCGTTGCTGCAACTGGTTTTGATCTTATTGATGAGGATATTGTCTACGAGTATGGGTATTCTCGTTCAAAGGATGTTATCACATCTCTTGAGATGGAACGACTAATCAATTCCTCAGGTCCTACAGGCGGTGAGATCCTTCTCCCCAGTACTAATGAGAAACCAAAAAGCATCACCTATCTCCTCTGTATTGGCTCACGGGATGAGAATGCCTGTAGTTGGTGTTGTCGCATTGGCTGTATGAGCGCGTTGAAACAATTGTATCTTCTTAGAGAAAAACTTCCTGATGTGGAACTAAATCTATGTTATATGGATATCAGAAGCTATGGGAAGAAATATGAGGAGTTCTATCGAACGGTCCGTGGCATCAACAGTAATGTCTTTCGTGGCAGACCTTCTGAGGTCCGAAAGAATGGGGAAAAACTTGTTGTCGATGTCTTTGATACCACAACGGGTAAACTCTTTGAGATATCTTCAGATATGGTCGTATTGGTCCCAGCGATCGTTCCTAGAGATGATGCAGGAGATGTTGCTCGTATGCTTCGTATCTCTCAAAGCAATGATGGTTTCTTTTTAGAGGCTCATCCAAAGCTACGACCAATGGATACAGCCACAGGTGGTATCTTCTTATCTGGATCCTGTCAAGGACCTAAGGATATCCAGGATACTGTTGCCCAGGCAAGTGGTGCTGCATCCCGGGTTGTCACTATTCTATCAAATGATACCCTTGAGGTCGAACCATTGATAGCCTGTGTTGATGAGGATCTATGTTCTGGATGTGGGACCTGTATAAGCGTCTGTCCGTATCAAGCAATTGATCTTATGAAAATGGATGATGGAAAATCTTCTGCAAAGGTCAACGAGGCGTTATGTATGGGTTGTGGAGCATGTGCTGCATCGTGTCCATCTGGTGCGATGCAACAGAAAGGATTCAAAGATACACAGATGATACCTATCATCGATGAGATGATATAAAAAAAATGAAGAAGTGATGCATACATCATGCATGCATCGCTTATTTCTTCTTTTGTTCAACAATTATCTCTTCATCAATGTTTGCTAATCTTTTCGCTAACTCGATATAATGGTTAACATCTGATCTCGCGTTGATCAAAAGCTTTGCACCATCAGGTGATCCACCACCATGCATACAACCAGGAACCCCCGCGCCGATCGTCAACCATTCGATGAAACGAGCGATCTTAGCCCTTGTCTCACCAGAACAATTTGCTTTTAGATATTTCTTAAGAAGTTCTCCATATCGTGGATCATTGAGGTCTTGACAGGATGGTATACATCCGGTCTCAGCGATCCCTCCAGCAATATCTTGAGCGATACGTTTTGTCTCATAAGGAAGTGTAGCAACATGGACCTTGTTGACATTTGAAAGAAGGGTATCTGGCATCCACACCCCGCTTGGATGTTTTTTCCCTAACGCACTCGCTGCTATACCCATGCCAAAGGTCGTCTCATTATTGATCATCATCTGTATCATTTTCTCCCTGAAGACCTTCTCTGAAAGGCCATTGGCTCGTGCCATCAGTGCTGATGCACCAATCATGACATCACCTTGACCAGCGACACATCCACCAATAGCGGCTCTATATGGTGCGACAAAGTTCATCACAGCCTTTATAGCATAGGAGTATTCCTTACACATGAATACCCGTTCATTTGGGATGAACACATCATCAAAGAGAAGATAGGCTTGGGTGATACCACCAATGTCAACGGGGATATCAAATCCTTCCTCTGTCTCTCGGGTATCTGATGGCCGACGGGTCTCGATGATCGTAAGATTCTTTATATCTCTAGGAATAGCAAATGATACTGCATACTCCTTATCTTCTTCTCGATAGCTTGTCCCCGGCATGATGAATAGCTCATTAGCAGCAGCAACACCACAGATCATTACCTTAGCCCCTCGAACCGTTATCCCTTTATCATCCGTTTTTACGATATGCAGGCTCATATCAGGATCAGCTTGCTGAGACGGAGATTTTGTCCGATCACCTTTTGGATCCGTGAGTGCTCCAGAAAGTGCTATATCATGTTCTTGAGCCTGTTTCAACCAGTTTTTCAGACGAGTATGATACGAGGTACCATATTCATTATCCATGTCAAAGGTTGCAGCATACATAGCATTTAACGCGTTGAACCCTGCGCATCGACCACCAGTACAGGTACCTGTAAGGTTGAACATCAGACGTTTCATCCGAACATTAGCTATCATATCTTCAGCGTTCTGAAGGATGGATAGATATCGGACGACCGGTTTATTTGTTAGATGAGATATTGTGGTAAGAATATCCGCATATTCCTTTTTTTGTGCAGCAGCATAGATCTGAGCATGTCCTTCAACGGTTCGTTTTGTGGCAGGATGAGTGGTCACATCTTTGATAAGTTCACCAAATTTGTAGATATTTGGTTTCATCTTTTGAAGGGATTTTTTATATTCTTCAGGTGTTTTCATTTTTCATTCCTCTTTTAAATAAAACTCCCATTCACACCAGAGGTCCTCCGGATGATCATCTGGGGGGCAGATGTTACAGTTCACCTTGATATCTTTGTTGAATTCTTTTGCAAATGCTTTGAGAAAACCCCAGCGGACCGGTTTACAACCAAATTCCCCTAGTCCTTTCTGTATCCGTGTGTTCTGTACACGACATTTCACATTACGAAGAATCGCTTTATCCTTTTCTATATCAATTTCCTTATCTTCTAAGTCCAATGCCCAGCCTGAGTATTGTAACGCCTTCATCATTGATCTAATATCTGATCCTTTTATATCAAAGAGCTCTTTGATACGGCGGGCCTCAATTTTTCCCATGATCTCCCAGACGAATCTATCGATT
Source organism: Thermoplasmatota archaeon (assembly GCA_029762575.1). Taxonomy (GTDB): domain Archaea; phylum Thermoplasmatota; class E2; order DHVEG-1; family DHVEG-1; genus EX4572-165. The sequence continues at coordinate 43,107 of JARVGL010000004.1, forward strand.
TCTGTGGCTTCATCGGTCCCAAATTTCTTTTCGATACCCATATAATACAATCCATCTACAGCCCACATATCCCGTAGATGCATTAAGACAAAATCCGCAAGTTTCTCTTTTGGAATGGATTCGATTATCTTTCTATCATGTTCTCGAGTCATAGTATGTCACCATAAGAAAAGGAAGAAGGGTGTGTAAGCGATTTAAATGCAATCATGGGTTATCCCATCTTTGCTTTGATCGCCTCAGTGAGTTTAGGTAGAACCTTATAGAGATCACCGACGATACCATAATCTGCAGATTTGAATATCAATGCATCTGCATCCTTATTGATTGCGACAACTACCCCGGAATCACGCATACCGGCGATATGTTGGATCTGCCCTGATATACCTGCTGCTATGTACAGCTTAGGTTTAACTTTATGGCCGGATAGGCCGATCCAATGTTCCTCCGGGAGCCATTTAAGATCAGCAGCGATCGGGCGGCTACAGCCTATGGTTTTTCCTTTAAGCACTTCTGCAAGGTCGTTGACAAGTTTTAGATCCTCTTTGTTCTTCATTCCTCGGCCGCAGGAGACAATGATCTCTGCATCTTCAACATTGACCCCGCCACTTTGCAGTTCAGCGACATTTGCAACAATAGATGCTGATTTTTCAAAGGATGCCTTTACTTTTTCAATATCACCTTTACGTTTGTCATCCTTTGGTGATGGATCAAAAACCTTTGAGGGAACTGTTATGACCGACGGAGCTGAATTGAATTGTTCAACGGATATCGCATTACCACTATAGACCACTCGTTCAGCAGTTACTTTTCCATCCTTTATATATACATTTGTTGCATCAATGATACATCCTATATCAAGTCTACCAGCGAGTCGGGATGCTAGTTCCTTTCCATTCTTATCTGATCCAATGAGAACGACCTGTGTTTTTGTATCCTTTATGATATGATCAAGGATATCAGCGTATTCCTCTGCCTTATATTGTTCAAGGTTTGATTCAACTTGTAGGACCTTATCAGCACCATACGCTATGTATTCTTGTGCAAGTGAGTCATCATCTTTGCCGATGATGATCGCTATTGTTTTTGTTTTAAGTTCTTTAGCAAGATCTGTAGCTTTATGTAAGAGTTCAATGGTAAGATTCTTTGATTCTGAATAGACAAGTATCATAATATCACCTCAATACTCCATCCTTTGCAAGATTATCAACGAGTTTCTGTATGTTATCCTCACTATCATCCTTATATATGATGTTCTTACGATCAGTGGATACACCTTGTAGATCGATCGTCTTTACCTTTGATTCCACGATAACGTCTAGTGATTCAATGGTCCAGTCCTGTATTGGTTTACTTGCAGATGATAGGATCTGCATGAGACTTGGGAGTCGTGGTTCATTGATCTCTTTAGTTACAGATACAAGAACAGGGTATGGTGATTCCATTGTTACAACCATATCGCCTAGATTTCTCTCAGCGTTGATCTTATCCTTTTCAACTGTTATCTTTTGTGCATAAGTTATCTGTGGGAGATCTAGTATCCCTGCGATCCTAGGGCCAACCTGACCAGAGAACATATCAGTTGACGCCTCTCCGCAGATAATAAGATCAAAACCATCAATTTTTCTTATAGCTCCCGCAAGTATATTTGTTAACATAGCGTAATCCATGTTTTCAGGAGGGTTTATAAGAATTCCTTCATCTGCACCCATCGCAAGAAGCTCTTTCATTCTCTCTTTCGCATCGGCCTCACCAACGGTAAGCACCGTTATCTTTCCACCGTTTGCATCCTTGATCTTAATTGCCTCTTCAACAGCGTTTTTATCGATCTCGTTTACTTTCTTATTTAGACCTGAAAGAATTGGTTTATTTGTTGAATTGTCGATCTTCATCTCTGAGATGTCGACCACCTGTTTTGCACATACGATTATATTCATAGGTTTCTATCTCCCAATTTCTTCTCTTTTTCTTGTTCTCTAAGAACCTTTCTTTTGATTTTGCCACTCTGAGTCTTTGGAAGCTCCTCTACAAACTCTATCTCCCGAGGATATTTATAGGGTGCTGAGACCTTTCTAGTGTGATCCTGTAATATCTTAACCATCTCTTCAGTAGCGTTGGTCCTATCATGTAGGATAACAAATGCTTTGACGATGACACCGCGTATCTCATCAGGGCTAGCAACAACTGCTGCCTCAAGCACATCTGGATGAGACACCAAGGCTGATTCCACCTCAAAAGGTGATATACGATATCCCGCAGCCATTATAAGGTCATCATCTCTACCGCTGAACCAGAAATATCCATCATCATCCTTATAGAGTACATCACCGGTTAGGAACCAATCTCCTTTGAAACTTGCCTTTGTTTTATCAGGCTTGTTCCAATATTCCTTGAGAAGCCCTGGATCTGACTTATGAACAGCTAGCATCCCAGGTTTTCCCGGTGGAAGTGGTTTTCCATCCTTATCGATGACGTCGCAGTGTTTTCCTGGTTGCGGTCGACCACAGGACCCTGGTTTTATCGGCATACCTTTTAAATTGGATAGATAGACCATGACCTCAGTCATCCCAATTCCATCATAGATGTCAAGGTTGAACCGTTGTTTCCATTCTTTGATGACCTCAGGGTTTAATGGTTCACCCGCAGAGATACAATGACGCAGGCTTGAAAGATCAAATGTGTTCTCAGCATCCTTTATGGTTACAAACAATCGATAACATGTTGGAACACTTGCTAGATTTGTTATCTTATATTTTTCAATAAAATGATACCATTTTTCAGGGTTAAACCGTCCATCATAGACAAAGGTGGTTATCCCATGCCTCCATACATACAGAAATCCGTTTCCCAGGGGAAATATCCATGAGAGATCCCCTGTATGACCAATGATGTCATCTTTTTTACCATCCTGCCAGTACAGAACACTAGGGTCATTACCAATCACCCATCGATGAAGATGCACAGCTCCTTTAGGATTGCCGGTTGTACCAGATGTGTAACAGAAGAAAGCCATATCGTCCTTCTTTGTTTTCTCAAGAATTAGATCTTCTGATGCCTCAGCCATCTTATCTGTATATGAGATGTCATCTTTCCCTGGGTCATCAACAATGATGACATGTTTCAGACTTGGACAGTTTCCCCGTATCTTTCGTACCTCATCAGCGAATCGAGCGGTGGTGATAACTGCTTTTGACTTACTATCATTGATCCGGTATTCTATCTCATGACCACGGAACATGACGCTGGATGGAATTGGTACAGCACCGATCTTCACACCACCAATGAAACTGATCTGAAACGCAGGGATATTAGGGAGTCTAATGAGAAAACGATCACCTTTTGTAAGGCCAAGGTCTCGAAGGATATTTCCAAACTTGTTTGATAATCTCTTCATCTCAGAAAAAGTGTAGGTTTCAGTATCGCCTTTTTCATTCTCCCAGAGAAGAGCGATTTTATCCTTATCTTTTCCCTCCGCATGTTTATCTACACAATCGTATCCTATGTTATAGTATTCAGGGATATCCCATTTCCAATTACCTGCCTCTTTCTCATATCTAAACGCCCCCATATGCCTCACCTAAATTAATGAAAGAGAGATGAAGGTGATTTACCGTAGAAGACTACCGGCAATGACCATCTTCTGAACTTCAGATGTTCCTTCATATATCTCTGTAATCTTAGCATCACGGAACAATCGCTCGATGGTATATTCCTTTGTATAACCATACCCACCGTGGATCTGCACTCCTTTGATGACACACTCCATCGCGGTCTCTGATGCAAAGAGTTTTGCCATCGCGGCTTCTTTTCCATATCGTTCACCGATATCTTTCTTATACGCTGCATTTAATGTTAAGAATCGAGATGCCTCTATCCGTGTCGCCATCTCTGCTATCATCCACTGGATAGCTTGAAATTTAGCTATTGGTTTACCAAATTGCTGTCGTTGTTTTGAATATTCAATACTTTCATCAAGTGCAGCTTGTGCGATGCCCACTGCTTGACATGCGATACCGATTCGGCCGCCATCAAGGGTACTTAAAGCGATTTTGAAACCGTCTCCTTCCTTTCCAAGGAGGTTTTCCTTTGGTACTTCCATTTCTTCAAAGATGAGTTCACTTGTCTTAGACGCATTGATACCGAGTTTTTCAAAGATGCTACCTACTTTGTATCCTTTGAAGTCACTTTCAACGATGAATGCACTTATACCTTTCGCACCAGCTTCTTTATCGGTCACGGCAAAGACGATGATAATACCTGCTTCAGGTCCACTGGTGATGAATGTCTTATCACCATTTATAATGTATTTATTGCCTTTGAGAACAGCTGTAGTCTGCATGGCTCCAAGATCTGAACCTGCATTTGGTTCGGTACCGGCAAATGCCCCTATCTTTTCTCCTTTTGCAAGGATTGGTAGATATTTCTTTTTTTGGTCATCTGTCCCATATTTAATAATTGGCCATGCTGTAAGTGAATTATGAACAGAGGATACCACACCTGTTGATGCGCATTTCCGTGAGATCTCTTCTATTGCAATAGCATAACTGATAGTGTCAAGGCCAGCTCCTCCATATTCAGTTGGTATGATGATGCCAAGGAGCCCGAGTTTTGCCATTTTTTGTAGTGTCTTTGTTGGATATTCTGCTTTTTCATCAAGTTCAGCTGCGATTGGCGCAATCTCTTTTTCAGCGAATTCTCGAACCATTTTTTGTATCATTTTTTGTTGATCATTAAGTTCCAGTTTCATGGAGGTTCGAATAAAGTTTTTGAACATAAAGCTTTCTATGATATATTCGACGATTTAAGGAAAGAAATATAATAAACGAGCTGTTTCATAGGTGCAGGAGATTTCTTTGAAAAAAGGA
>JARVGL010000050.1 GCA_029762575.1 Thermoplasmatota archaeon
TATTTAAAGTAAACAAATTAGGTAACATTTAAATATTTTTACATCATTCCTCATATTGTTATGACACAATCCGTAACGGTTAAAAGCATTCGATCACCTGCGCCAGGAAGCATAAATGAAGATATTGATTTCATCTGCAGATCCTTTGGATATTTTTCAATGAGGGACCAACAGAAGACCGCAGGAAGGATCTTTCGACTCCTTGTTATGCGATGCTGCTCTGATTCAGAAGGCTTGACCAGTGACGACATCGCTACAACGTTAGATATCTCACGGGGATCGGCCATCCATCATCTCAATCACTTTATAGAAACAGGTCTAGCTATCAAAGACCATAACAAGTATCGTCTACGATCCTCAAGTGTACAAAAATGTGTTGATGAGATATTGTTGGACATTAAGAGAATCTTCAACCAGATGAATAAAATAGCCGCTGATATCGATGAAAAATTAGGTCATTACTATAGGTGATCTTTTATTTGTTATAATATAGAGGTATCCCACTCTTTCGGTAAAACACTTTTGTAAGATTGCAACAGCATATCTACCTTACCTTGGATGCTCTCCTCGTCATGTTGGTTAGATATCTGCTGATTAACTGAATCATAGAGAGGAATCGTGAAATAAAACGTGCTTCCTTTCCCAAGTCCTCCACTTTCGACCCATATACTTCCACCATGTTTTTCTACGATTCTTTTCGCAATGGACATCCCTAGTCCACTGCTATCAAAATCATGACGGGCAGGATCTGCCTTATAGAACTCCCCAAAGATACGAGAAAGTTGTTCGTTGGTTATTCCTATGCCATTATCTGCTATGGAAACAAGGACCCTCTCGTTATCCTTCTCGGCAGTAACATGTATCCTTCTAGGATCCTTTGAATATTTCACCGCATTGTTCAATAGATTCGTAAGCAACTCATCGAACTGTAGTGTATCAACCGATATATCGATATCGCCTGGAACATCGAGAGTAACATCAACATGGTTTTCTTGAAGTAACATTGTGTTTAACTGTAGGATATTACGAATGGTTTTTTCAAGATTTACAGGAACAAAATTGAAATCGATGTTAGGTGAGTTTAATCGAGCTAAAAACAGTGTTTTTGAGACAAGGTTCTTCATATAATGTGTATTTCTTTCAATGGCATCGATTACCTCCAGATACTTAGGGTCCTTTTCATGTTTCTTAAGCAGTGGCACAAGATTGATAAGAGGCCCAAGAGGGTTCTTTAGATCATGACCTAGTTGATGTATGAAATCATCTTTTTGTTTCAATAAGGTCTCAACGAGTTGATTCCGTTCCTTGATCTTATCTGTTAATTCTTTGAGTCTTTCACCCATAAGGTTAAAGCTTTTCGAAAGCATCGTTAGTTCATTATTACCCTTGACCTCCACGATATACTTAAAATTACCTTCTGCAAGTTCATCCATACCTTTTTGAAGTCTTAATATTGGTTTCACAATACTTTGGGATACAAAAAATCCAACAACAAAAAGGAAAAAACAAAAAACCACTGACCCGTAGAATATATTGTGTTTAAAATCCGATAACCCGCTAAGTATCTCAGATTCCTGCTGAGAGACCATCAAACGCCATTGGGCCTCATTAAAAATTATATCTCCCATTAAAGAGGTGTATCCACAAAGATATGCATAGTGACAACCACCGGTATATTGCAAGGATCCGGAACCTGAACTATTTATAGAGGCTAAAGGACTGTCTTCAGAGATTCTTGAAAAAATCTTGGATCGGTTGAGATGGTACAATATTCTCCCTTGATCATTTACTATTCGTAACTGACCGGTTTCCCCTAGTTTAATGGAATCAATCATCCCCCAATAGTGTTCAAGATCGATTTGACCTGCAACCACACCTATTAGAGAACCGGTATCCTCTTTGAGAGGTGAAATGATTAATATGACAAGCTTCCAGGGATCAAGGATCACATGTGCATCCGTGACCACGAGAGAGCCCTGTAGGGATTCCTGATACCAAGACTTTGTCTTCCATTCACCTCGATAGTTATAATCTGTTGAAGCGACAACGATCCCGTTGGTATCCAACAATGTGATTTCATCAAATGTATGATACTGATCCCTATATGTTGTAAGTTCATCTCTTTTCTCAGATACCGTATTATTCTGAGAACGCAACACATGATTTTTCGACAAAAGGGTGATCTTATTTAAATCATCTTCAATGAGATGCTCAAGATATATCGCAGTGTTTAAGGCAATGCCTTCCAGATTGTTCTTCGCTTGATGCTGGAGATTCTCTTCAACTTGAGGAAGATAAAAAAAGAAGACGACAGAGAGACTGACAATAAATATTGAAACGAAAAGAAGGGTCACCTTTAATTGAAGTGTCAATCGTATCATGAATATACATCACATCTCTCTCATGGTCCACTTTTCAGCTCGGACCAAAGACGATTCATCTCTCGTATGATCTCTGAATCGATTACTGTAAAGAATTCGCAACTGGAGAGTACGTCAACAGAAGGATATATGCTATCATCCTCTAAAATCTCTCTATCGATATAGGGGTTAGCCGCAAAATTCGGGTTCGCATACCATTGATAATTCGTAATAGCGGCACTGATCTGTGGTTCGAGCAGATAATTCATGAATATCTCTGCAGTATATTTATGTGAGGAATCTACAGGTATCACCATGGCATCTATCCAGATCGATGCTCCCTCTTCAGGAATTACGTACAGTATATCTGGATTTCTCTCAGCAGCATACAATGCATCCCCGCTGTAACACTGAGCAACCATAAACGATCCTGATATCAATCCTTCAACCATTTCTCTTGAACCAAAATATCCAGCGATACTGTTTTTTTGTTCCTTGAGGATATTTCCTGCTTCAGAAAGCTGGGCTTGATCTGTTGGATTAAGACCATATCCTAAATATTTTAATGCTGCTCCAACGACCTCCTCCTTATTATCAATGATAGCTATCGTTCCTTGGTAAGAGGTATTCCATAATAGAGACCAACTTGTTGGATCATTAGGAACAGCAGATGCGTTATATGCAATCCCTGTAGTGCCCCATAGATAAGGAAGCGAATATAGATTAGTAGGATCATAGGATTTATTCATAAAGGACTCATCGATATTGACAAGATTGGGGATATTCTGTTTATCTAGAGGTGAGAGCGCTTTCGCTGCAATCAATCGACGTACACTCGCATCTGAGACAATCATAAAATCATATGCCCCAGGATTTGTCTCAAGTTCTGAGATCATATAGTCCTCTTCATCAAAAGTAATGATATGAAGAGTGACATTATAGCGTTCTTTGAAATCCTGAACAATCGTTGGATAAAAGTAATCCTCCCAGTTCAATATAGTCAGTGTTGGGGAAAGGGTATAGGTTTCATGAGAACTATCTTGAATGCATCCTGCGATTATGCTAAAAGCAAGTATGATACTAACATAGAATATAATTGATCCGATCTTGTACATATCAGTATCCCATCATCTAAAAGGATTATAGATAAAAGATTATTAAATAGATTTCTATTTTTCAAAAAAACATTTCACAACATGTAACACATATGATTGTACTTGCTTCATAGAAACAGATATATTTATTCTTCAATGAGAATATATCATTGTCGTATCTTCCATAAAAAAACAATTCGGACGGTTTCCTTTGATATAGTTGTAAGTTCAATAAAAAAATAAATTAATAATTTATTTGTTTCATTAAAAAAATAATAAAGGTTAAATAGGAGTTATATATTATAATTTTTCAATAATGTAAGGTGTTAATAATGAGAGTTGATAAACCATATGAGTATGCAGGAAAAGAGGTTGTTGATGTAAATGGAAACACCATCGGTACGATCGATAAGATCTGGAAAAGCTGGAATACGGAATATCCAGGATACTTCTTTGGAATTATACCACATATTAGTATAAGAGATACTTGGTTTCGAGGGACCAATAAACTTATCCCAATTTATAGTGATTATATAAAAGAAGCGACCCATCATCTCACATTGAACAAGACACTTGACCAACTCGCTCATTTCTGGAATAAAACTGTTCCCTGCGGAAAAACAAGATATCCAATCGATGATTTAGTAGAACGGGGCATCTATGATAAGGACCATTCAAGAGTGGGGACCTTGTTCAGCTGGGTAGAAACAGAAGGAGCCTACAAACAATACGGTTGCTTTGTTGACCCCTATCTGTGTGATACCTGGGATCTACCCCATACCACCATGATGCCTATGCCATTTGAATATATTGAAATGGTCAAAGAAACCATCACCCTCAATAAAACATGCGATGAATTGAAAGAATACTGGCAGAAACAAAAATATTGAAATAATGTCACAGACAAAGAGAGGATTTCACTTTTCTTTCTCTCATTATTTTAATTGTATTCTACTAATCAGACATCTACAACATTTTCTTTCATAAAAAGGGATTAAACTACAATGTTGCCAGCTATGTATTTCACTATCAAGTCCAATTACACCGGTTGTTTTCCTTAAAAATAAGAAAGTCAAAGATAAGCTCATATACTTAATGCATGTGTAGCAAATACTTTTTCAATCCTATCATTCAACACTTGTATATCAACGGGTTTTTCAATATAATCCTCTGCAAGGAATTCTCCAGCTTTCTTTGCGATATGGTCTATTCGTGCGGTTAAAAAAACGATAGGTATACTCTGCCATTGTGGATTATCCTTGAGTTTGTCAAACACTTCCCAACCGCTCATCTCAGGCATCATGATATCAAGAAGGATAATATCTGGTTTTTCTTCTCCTTCGAGAATCTCAAAGCATTTCTTTCCACTTTCTGCAGTTATTACCTGATATTTATCCCCGTATGTTTCTTCAAGTGCAGTTTTAATACCGAAAACTTGATCCGTTTCGTCATCAACAATCAAAATTCTTCTCATTCTTCAACATCCTCCTTTAGACAATTTAATATAATAGCCCTAGGGTTTTTTTAATCTATCGATAGTTATCAATCTGTTCAATTGGCCATATAGAAAAAAATGATTGCGAAACAATGAACGAGAAGACTTGTATCAAAGAATTTATATACTTGTTAGTTCATTAATAAAAACTATACTATTAAGTTCATAGATATAGAGGAAAAATCACATGAACCTATTCGCCCGTTATTTAATTAAAGGTAAAACAACCATTTTTTTAACATTCATAATCACACTATTGCTCATATCAACAACTACAGCTGTCCCACAAGCACAAGGTCAGATCCTAAACGATCAGATAGACCGCTATGATACAGTCCGGGACTTCAACACTCTCCTAGAAACAGTATCAACAGAGCAAACAGATGCTGAAGAATCAAATACATACTCGATGCTTATAACTCTCTCGAACAAGCTCATTGAACTCCTTTCAAACTCTGAGAACATTGCCATGACAGAAATCCTCTCAGAGGACTCATTTCAACCCTTACTCACAGATAATCTAGATGAGCTGAATGACCCGAAAAGTCAAAAACTAGACTTCCAATTCTGGCAGACACTCATCACTTGGCTTATAAACCTCTTGAAAAACAGGATCACCGGCGACGGTGATGGTGGTATCCCTATAGGAGATGGTCTAAATTTCCTTGAGATATTAAAAAGCATCTTTGCATCTCTCTCAGGGATCCTCGGCATCCTTTTCAAAATACTAGCGAAAGGAATAACAGGTCTTATCACTGGTATCATCAAAATAATTGTATCCATCATATCAATCTTCCTCTTGTTCTTAGCAGGGATACAAACCGTTCTCACCCTTGGAGCGTTCTTCTTCCTCTTCCTTGGCATCATGGCAAAAATCGGCATACAAGCAGTATCCATCATCGGTGCACCCCTCTTTGCAATCCTCTCCGCTCTCATTAGTGTCAGTCTAGGAACACTTATTGGTAATCTGTCCATGATATTGTTCTCCCTTATTGCTTTAGTCGTTCTCTTCGCTCTCCCCATAGGTATCGCAGCCCTCATCTTCTATTTTATCAACGACGGATCGTTCGAACTACCTGATTTCAATTTTGACCCTGAATTAAACAGAACTGGATTACTCTATATGATTCTCTCAGTTATTGCTAATTACCTAGGCCAATAAACAGTATAAAGCATATAACAATATCAATTCCTTTCTTTTTAAAAACAATTAGTAGAGGGAAAAACACACAATTATACAAAACTCTAGTAAATACGGCTATGAGGTGCAAACGACCCTGAACAAAGGGCACCTGGCCCTATGTAACTACCGTTACCAATGATAGAGCCCACATTGATCTGAGCGTTGATACCTGTCTGTACATTATCGCCCATAAGAACACCTAGTTTTCTACGCATGGTATCGACCACTTTTCCATTGATATATACCTTTATCGAGTGTTTATCCAATCGAAGATTAGCGATCTTTGTCCCTGCACCTAGATTACAATAGGATCCTATGATACTATCACCAACATAGTTCTGATGGGGAACATTGCTATGATGCATGATCACTGAATCTTTGACCTCGCACGCATTTCCCACATGACAATGATCCCCAATACACGTATATGGTCGTATATAGCAGTTCGGTCCTATCTTACTGTTCTCACCGATGATCACTGGTCCCTCAATATAACTACCTGTTAAAATCCTAGCCCCAGTCCCAACCTTGACATCTCCTTTAAGAACAGCTCCATCCTCTACCTCACCATCTCTTTTGAAATCGATATTTTTAAACATCTCCCTATTTGCATCAAGAAGGTCCCAAGGATAGACCACATCACTCCATCCCTTTATCTGTATCGCTTGGAAGGATTTCTGTTTTGTTTGGTCATTTATTGCATCGGTGAGTTCATATTCCCCACGTACCGACCGTTGAACAAGTGCCAATGAATTAAAAATAGTTTTATCGAAATGATAGATCCCAGCATTGATTTCATCGGAAAAAAACCGTTTTGTCTTTTCATGAATCTGTATAAGCGTTCCATCCTTTGTCTCAACGACACCGTATTCACTAGGATTAGGCACCGTACAGATACCAATGCTTTGTTTCTTTTGAAGGATGTTTTGTATATCTTTAGTTCCAAAGATGGTGTCTCCACAGAGGACGATGAAATCATCGACAAATGGTTCGACCATGTGTACCGCATGACCTGTCCCTTGAGGTTTTCCTTGATTGACATAATTGATTTGAACATTCCATTGTTCTCCCTCCTTGAAATAGTTCCTCACCGCATCATATCGATACCCAACAACAAAAATAAATTCTTTGATCCCTGCCTGTTTCGCATGGAGCATATTCCATTCCAAGATAGGTTTATTGGCGACAGGCAACATGACCTTTGGTTGTGTATAGGTCAACGGGTGCATGCGTTTTCCTTCACCTGCAGCAAGAACGACACATTTCATATGAATCACACTTCCTAATGATATTATTATTTTCTATTCCACAGTCACCGATTTAGCTAGATTCCGTGGTTTATCAATGGGACACTTACGATAGATGGCTGAAAAATAGGAGAGCAATTGAAGGATGATAGCAACAGGTATCACCGATATAATCTCATTATCCGATGGATAGCGTAGTACGAAATCAGCAAAGCTTTGAATATCCTTATCAGTATCTTCTGCGATAGCAATGATTTTTGGTCCTCGTGCCTGTATCTCACCGATGTTCATAAGCATCTTATCATAGGTCACACCTTTATGGAACAAGGCAACGACAGGTGTGTTCTTCGTCAGTAACGCAAACGGACCATGTTTGAGTTCACCAGCAGGAAATCCTTCAGCATGTATATATGAGATCTCTTTGAGTTTCAATGCACCTTCAAGGGCTAAGGGATACCATACACCTCTACCTACGAAAAAGACGGATTCTGCGGTTTGTAATTGCCGGGCAATCTGTTTGATATCCTCGATAGAGTCAAAGACCGTTCGGGCCTTACGAGGTAATGACTTTAATGATTGGATATACTGATGTATCTCATCTAATCCAACGGTATCTGATTTCCTTGAAAGAAGCAATGCTATAAGGTTCATAATGATGATCTGAGCGGTGAATGTCTTAGTTGCTGCAACGCCGATCTCAGGACCTGATTGCGTAAGTATATAAGCATCTGCTATCCTTGTTGCAGTACTTCCAAGAACGTTTGTGATAACAAGGCTCTTGTACCCGTTCTTTTTTGCTTCCCTGAGCGCTGCCAGGGTATCAGCGGTCTCCCCTGATTGTGATATCGCTACGACAAGTGCATTATCTTTTCGTCTCCCAAGAAACCGATATTCAGACGCATATGCGACCTCAACAGGTATCGATGTTAATGATTCAATATAATATTTCCCAATAAGACCTGCATAAAACGAGGTTCCACAGGCAATAATAGTAATGGAATCAAATGGTTGCAGCAGGATTTGATCAACCGTATCATGAAAGCTGACGCCATATTCAAGATCAGTGATTCGACCTCGAAAGGTTTCTTGTAACGTATCGGCTTGTTCGTATATCTCCTTCAGCATATAATGAGGGAACCCTGCTTTCTCTGCATCGTTTATATCCCATGAGATATGTTTCAAATCCAATTGTTTTGCTGTCCCCTGTCCATCGTATATATCTATCGTATCCTTTGTGATGACCGCTAGATCACCATCTTCAAGGTAGAGCACTCGTTTGGTATGGGAGATGAATGCAGGGATGTCTGATGCGACAAAGTTCTCTTGGTCCCCTACGCCTATGACCAATGGATTCTCCTTCCGAGCAGCGATAATCGTATCTGGTTGATTTTTATGTATTGAAACAAGGGCATAGGAGCCTTTTACTTTTTGTAACGCAAGAGTTACCGCATCCTTAAAACACGGTTTTGTTCTATATGCCTCCTCAATAAGATGTGCAAATATCTCAGAATCCGTATCTGACAGAAACTTATGACCTGATCTTAGGAGTTCTTGCCGTAAACTAGCGTGATTTTCAATAATGCCATTATGAACGATGACAACGGTCTTATCACAGCTCGTATGGGGATGAGCGTTCTTCTCATTCACCGCCCCATGAGTAGCCCATCTATTATGACCGATACCAATGGATCCTGTTAATCGCTTTCCTAGTAGTTTCTCTTGTAACTCCTGGATGTCTCCAACGGATTTGACCAGCTGCATTGAATTACCCATAATACAGATACCAGAGGAATCATACCCCCGGTATTCCAATCGTTTCAGAGATTCAAGAAGAACATCTTGAGTTGATCGAAAGCCAACATATCCGATTATCCCACACATAATTACATCACTTTCGTTTCGCTTGCAATATCCTCTCGTATCTGTTTCATTGGAAAGATATCACAATGTCTTCCAATGACAACTCCAGGGTAGGTGACCACATGATTTTTTATTGTTGTATCCTCAGCAATCATCGCTCCAATATCTTTTATAGAGATCATCTCATGATTATGGTATCTTTTTGTTGGTCCAACAATGGTAGAGGTACCATGATACAGTATGGTACCGGTCCCAACAATAGAATGTGAGATAAACGAGTTTGATCCGATTTCAACATCATTCATCAAGACCGAGTTACGTATCTCTGAAAACGGTTTAACAATGGTATTATCACCTATAGTCGTCGAGGGAAAGATACATACATTAGGGCCTATCTCACAATGTTTTCCGATAACAACGGGACCAACGATATAGGTTCCAGAGTGAAC
>JARVGL010000051.1 GCA_029762575.1 Thermoplasmatota archaeon
TTAAACACAGGCTTACAGAGCGTGGAACTTGTGGAGCATTCCACGGTGTGTTCTTGAACTCTATTGTTAACTTCTACCATTTTTTCTGGTCTCCTAATCAACTTGTGGCTTTACCTTTCGGCAAGCCACCGGTTTTAACCGGTGGTAGTTGACAGACTATCAACACAAACCTTGACAACATCATTTGGGGTTCAAGAGGTCTTAAAGTATCTTGAACGTACGATTGATTTGGATATAAAACATCGGTTACCACTTAATTATGTTAGTATCATTGAGATTTTTTTTCTAAATTGGTTTTTTCAACTGATGTAGATAATCGATGTACTGTTGATTGTATCCTATTGATGGAATAGGAGCAGGTTACCTAGAAGCAATATTTTTATTCATTTTTGATTATGATATTGAACAGTTGTTACCCATTTTTCCTAAGTGTTTCTTGTTCGTATCTAGTTTTGTGATGATGAAAAAGAGTTAGTCCTTCTTTTTTTCAACAACCTTTGTTGGTTGTAAACCTTCCCATATGACTCGAAAACCTAAGACATCTAACACGAGTTGGGTTAAATGATGTTTGAGTAGGATCTTTTCAACCTCATTATATGCTTCGAGTTCTTTTAGTTCTTCTTTGACTGTTTGTAACAACTTTTGAGATATGATCTGATCACCGATTACTTGATACCCTGGGATATCAAGTCTTGCAATCGTCTTAGGGTTCACCATATAGGTTTTAGCTAGATCCTGGATCGTACAGACATCTGAGCTGATATGGATTTGTTCCATTGTTTGGAGTTGTTTTTCCACGTGTCGTTCTTCTGCTTCTCGAAGTAATCGTACGATATCAAGAAGCGGGATCTTCTGACGATACATGATGACGTCATGGGGGAAATCTTCTATGCTACAACCTAGTTGTTCATTGACTGCGACGATGATATCAGCTTGAGCGTTCTGTAATTTAGTTACTTTCTTTGTTAGATACTCTTTGGTCCAAAAACCAACGATCTCTAGATAGAGTCTCATATCATCTTTAATAAAACCAAAATCAGGGATGACTGCGTATTCTCCTGCTTTGATGACGTTAGGTTCTCTAATGATCTCCCAGCCGAGATGTAATGCGTTCATATCTTGATAGAACTGTTGTTCTACCATACTATCGAAATGAGTAATGGGTTCAGAGGTCTTAGGGAAGAGTATCTTGTTGTTTGAATCCAGGTCAAAGGTGAACACGCGAGGTTCTCCACTATCATTCGTCTCAATGATAGCATGGATCTCATAGCCTTTGGCGTTCATGATCTCGGGTACTAGTTTTGCTAACGCTGTCCCATATCGTCTATTCTTTTTAAAAAGAGATCCTGGGCCAGTGACCCGGATCTTTTCATCGATCTCATACATGAGACCAAGGTATTTGATCTTCCGAAAGATCTGCTGATGATTGCCTGAAACAGTGAAACTAAGACCTAGTGCATCGAACAATACCGTCTGGGTCAGGGAGAGATTATAGTCTCTAATAAGATCCAATGGATCAATTGTCTTAAAATCAGTGAGCACTTGTTCTTCTAAAAGATCAGAGAATATGGATGCCTCTACCTCTTCTTTAGTGAGCATAAAAATCGTAGCGGCTTCTTCTAATCGTTTCTCTCGAGCTTGAAACGTTGTAACGAATCCTTGTTTGAACAAGAACTCACGAATATCCTTCCCTGGGACCTTGGAATCGCTAGAGAAGATACATCGACGTTCTAGAAGTGTGCTTAACCCACGGACCACTTTGAAATCATAACCTTCAAGTGCTTCACGATCCCTAAGGATCAGTTTATATTTCTTACCTATGCTTTGGGTATACAGATGGATGAGTTCTTCAGCAATTGTCGCCTTAGAGAGATAACATGGTATGATGGATCCTTTTCGTTTACGTACCATGAGTAATTCTTTTGGTAGCATTATTGTTTCCTCCGAGCCGACGTCTGTGTTTCCTTTGTTTCTCTTGTCACTAGTTCATAGAGCACTGCTTTCTTATTCTCCGATGGTCGTAATAATCGTCCAAGACGTTGAACATATTCCCTACTACTCCCTGTGCCACTGACGATGATACCAATAGTTGCCTCAGGGACATCGATACCTTCATCAAGGACTTGTGAGGATACTATCGCAGGGTAGAGTCCTTCTTTGAACCTTGAGAAGACCTCTTCTCGTTCCGCTGGATCCGTCCGATAGGTGATACAAGGGATGAAGAAACGTTTTGAGATATCATAGACCATATCATTATAACGAGTGAAGATGATCGTTCTCTCCGTAGGTGAAAGAAGACGTTGGATGGCATCTAGCTTTGCTTTTGAATTGAACGCGATCCTCTCAGCCTTGTTTCGTGCTAATAATGCATCACGAGCCTCCCTGTCATATCCTGATCGCATGATTATTTTTTTGAAATCCATCGAATTGTGTAAACGGATGTTTCGAGAGATAAGATACTTACGAAACACTGTATGATACGTATCATATGCTTGTTTTTCTTCAATAGTGAGATCCACAGAGATCTTTTTCGTCTCATATGCTGATAGATACTTACCTGCGAGTTCATCAGTATGGATCTCATGGACCTTACCTCCTATGAGGCGAGGTAGCTCATTATGAAGACCATCTTCTCGTTCATAAGTAGCAGTGAGTCCTAGTCGATAAGGTGATGCGAACATCTCCGCTATCTGCCGATAGCCTTCCGAGGGGAGATGATGGACCTCATCAAATATCACTAGTTTGAACTGATTCCCCAGGTTCTCCGCATTAAGATACGCTGAATCATACGTTGATACGGTGATAGCTTGTAACTCTTTTTTTTCACCGGTGTATTCACCAATAGCACAACCGAACACTTTTAGCTCTTTTTTCCATTGTTTCACAAGATCTAATGTAGGTACCACGATGAACGTTGGCGCATTCACCTTCTCAATGATCTTTAAAGCGACAACTGTTTTCCCTGAACCGGTAGGCATCACAAGAACGCCTTTTCTTTGTTCCAACCATTTCTCCATAGCTTTTTTCTGATATACTCTTAAAGTAAGGTTGTTCGATAGCTCTGGACAAGGGATTAAGTCAAACACGTTGTCTTCAAAAATGATATGCGATTGTGTAAGATACTCAACAATATCTTGATAATGATATGCTAATGCTCGGTAGCAGTCTGATCGATCATCCCATTTCGTATGTGGGATACTATACTGTCCTTTTATGAGAAGGGTTCCTTTATGATAGGTTAGCTTCATATATTAAAACCTTTATAGAATGTTTCTTTCAAATCATCTAATAGGAGGACCAAATATTGTAAGTGGGCTAGTATCGATGGACGACGGGTATGTGTTATTCCGCTCCTACTTTTTTTTGTTGAAAAGACGGGAGATACCTTTGCATAATTCAAAGACAGCTTCTTTCTGTAGGTCCTTTGATTTAAAGACATGGTGCGGAGCAACGTTTAAGGTATCATATGATGTAAAGACATCTTTAGTTTCATTATCGCCATCTTCAACGTATGATTTGATTTGAAGAAGAAACGCATGCATCTGTATGAGTTCATCTTTCTGCATCCAATACCCAATGGTAATATGCATAATGTTTTATAATATTTTTCTATGAACGTGATAAAGGTATGAGGTAGGATATTACGATGAGTAACGGTTATCTTACTCCTAAAAATCAATGAAAATATAAGGAGAAAGAGAGGGCCAGAGGAGGAAGGGATGGGATGGTGGAAATGGTTATCTCTGGCTATTTCTCTATGATTCATCGTCTTTCTAAAAGATAGTACCTTTTTCACTAGCTATACTATTTTGACCTGGGTCTGTGAAAGTATTATTTGGATTGAGATAGAGGGGAGGAGATGGGGAAATGTAAAAAACGATTCAGGTATTTTCCTCCCCTCTTGGTTCATTTCGATTTCTGCTTGCCTATATCGTAGATGTTCTTCCAAGCTTGTTTCACACGCTGACCGAAGCTATCGATGATATCACCAAAAAAGAAGATGATACACCATGTTTATATCATTTAGAGCAAGAGTGCTAAAAGTATTACATTTTCGATTAACAGAGATCGTTTTCCTCAACAAAGCATCTACAGGGGGGTTACTTTATTAATCTCATCTGTTTTCTTGGTGGCTTGGGTCTATGTCCCTCTTAATAGTGTGTAAGGTAGAGTAATTTGAAGAGAATACAATATCAGGTAGATGAGATAGCAGATGCGCTGATACGGGTTTTTACCCAGGATTTCTATGTTAAGAAATCAATTATGATCACCTTTAAAGAGAACAAGGAATGGGATGATGAACTACGGAGATATTTCGCTGACACCATATATGATATTACTCGGAACTGGCGACTTCTCTGGTATCTAATAGATAAAGAGATAACATATTCAAAAGAAGCACTCTACCCTCTCATTGAGTTCTATTTTTCTTCACTAGGAAAACAAGACAGCTACACACTAGAAGGCTTATTTAAAGAAGACGAGGGTCTACACGAAAGACTCATACATGCTCAGGAGCTTAGAGTGTTACGAGAATCCATTCCTGATTGGTTGGATGATCTTTGTTCCAAGGAGTTTAATGAACGATGGGATGGTCTTCTTACAGCATTGAATAAAAAGCCAAAGACGGTGATACGGACTAATACCCATAAGATATCTCGAAATGATCTCAAGATGATTCTCCGTAAAGAAGGAATACAGGCCGAATCGATACCATATACTATTGATGCCATACTGATGAAAGATAGGATCAATATCTTTCAACTACAAAGCTATAAACAGGGATTGTTCGAGGTTCAGAACGATGCATCCCAAATGGTATCTCATTTCTTAGATCCTCTCCCTGGGATGAGGGTGATAGATGTCTGTGCTGGAGAAGGAGGAAAAAGCCTTCATCTTTCTTGCCTGATGCAAAATAAAGGAAAGATAATAGCGATGGATACCACTAAATGGAAATTAATAGAATTACGGAAGAGAGCATCAAAGGCAGGTGCAGAAAACATAGAGACAAGACATATCAGCTCTTCAAAAGCCTATAAACGGCTCAAAGATACAGCAGATAGAGTACTCCTTGATGTCCCCTGTTCAGGACTAGGGACCTTACGGAGAAACCCTGATATCAAATGGAAACTTGGAAAAGAAGACCTTAAACGACTTACGTATCTTCAACATGATCTTCTTCAACGTTACTCTCCATTGGTCAAAAAAGGAGGACGCCTTGTCTACTCTGTCTGTAGCATCCTCTCTTGCGAAGGAGAACAACAGATAAGAACGTTCTTAGATGCGCACTCATCTGATTTTTCACTTGTTAAAGAAAAACGATACTGGCCAGATATTGATGACACCGATGGATTCTATATGGCGTTACTTGAAAGAATCTAGTTTTTTTTAATGGGTTACATCCTCTATAGATGTCAAAAGGGAGAAATGTTAAACAGAAACTTATGTATAACCTTTAAACATGTGATCATCAAGGAAATCGTATACAAAAAAGAACGTATCATGAAATAGATGAAATCCTAACAGAAATCAAAATAAAAAGAAAGGATTCTTGATACGGGTACGAGCAATGATCATCATCGATATCGATATCCTTATTGAAATATTTTATAACCATTTAAAAAAAGAGAAAAGCACAAATCTATCCAAATAACATGAAACATTTCAAAGAAATACAGGGTTTGAGGTTGTTTCATGTTTTACTCTGAGGTAATACAACCATTGATTTCTACCATACGGATACTTATATAAATCACATGTTTTTTATTAAATACTATAGCATTGCTCTGATATGACCATCGAAAAAGAATTGATTTGGTTTTATGGATACTATGAAAAAAATAGGTATACTCTTTGCAGTTGTAATTCTTCTCGTAGGTGGTGGGATACAAAACGTATGCTCTACAGGCGATACCACTAATGAACTAGCGTTACTACCCGTGGCAGAGAATGATGAAACATATCATATTATTGAAGGTGTACCGATCATTGGGCAGGATACACGGTTCTACTGTACCATGTCCAGTCTGACGATGATGCTTAACTATTATGGGTTCAACCTTACAAAATATGAAGTATTCTATCTTATGGGTGGTGGGTTCTCCCTGTTTTATTTCTCTGGGAGATATCTCATACCTTTTTCCAGTACTGGTTGTGCATTTCGAGCTAGTAACTATGAATATGTTGGATCATTACTAGGTTTAACGTTCCAACCATTTAGTATTAATCTTAAACTAGACGAGGAAACAGTATGGGAGAAATTATGGCAATGCATCAAAGAGAACGTCTCTTTAGATCAACCGGTTCTTGTAAATCTCGATAGTATTATTTTATATGCAGATAACAACGGTATCGCACTTTCTCCGTTTCTCTGGTCTCTTGTTCCTTTGAAGGCAGATCATGCTATCGTTGTTGTTGGGTATGATGAACGAAATGATTCTCTTTGTTATCATGACCCACAGTATAGTATCTTTGGTGATGAAGAGAGAGGATCATACATCTGGATTGATAGTGTACTATTCAAAGAATCTTTTACAAAATTCACACGATTCTCTCCTTATTTTCCATCCACGTTTCGAGTGATATCATACAAACATCCAGAGACCATAACCTATGATACTATGGAGGTCATAAACATAGCGTTGCAACGAAACATGAAGCGGTTACAGGGAGATTACCGATATTATATCTCGGATCTTGATTATCCAGATAGTTATAATCTAACCATGAATTTTACCTATGGCATCAATGCATCTAAAGAATTACAAAGGATATTTGGAGGAAACAGACAAACCCAGCTTATTACCCTCTTTCAGTATAAACTATCAGGGAATCTAGGATATAAGAACTCAATACTATATGGTATTGAAAAAAAATTATTAGAACAATATGGTATGGATCTCTCGTTTGTCTTTGACCTCTCAATACCAGGATACAAGAACATCTATAGGACTATTGCAGAGGAGAAAGAGATGATCTCAGATGTTTTACAAAACTATGCGCTTCTTATGCCAATCTATCAACGATTATCAGAGTTGTTATATGATGAATCAGTTTTATGGTCTAGGATAGCTGAATATAATAGGGTCTTTTTGAACAAAGGTTTGTTCATATCCATTCCAAAGGGTATATCAATGCTTGATGAGATGAGTAGGATCATGGGTGATATCATACTGATCCAAGAGGAGATACTTTCATATCAATTCATTGATTAGATTGTTTCATCTGATGAAACCACTTTTCCATAGAAATCATAACAATATATCGGCTGAGATACTATTAGCTTGATACCGATACCACATGATCTTAAATATCTTATCTTTTAATTCTTCATTGGAACGTGAAAGGCTCATGAAGGAATTAATAGTTGGATCTTCATTGATCCGTATCATCCAGGGAGATATCACACGTGAGCAGACCGATGCAATAGTCAACGCAGCAAACCCTGCTCTACGTCCTGGTGGAGGTGTATCAGGATCTATTCATAGAGCTGCAGGACCAAAGCTCTGGGAGGAATGTAAGACCTTAGGTGGTTGTAAGACCGGTGAAGCAAACATAACAAAAGGCTATCAGTTGAAAGCACCATATGTTATCCATACGGTTGGACCAGTATATTCCGGATCAAAGAATGATAGGATACTCCTATCATCATGTTATACAAACAGTCTTTTTCTAGCACAGAGCTACAAGCTTAAAAGCATCTCATTTCCCGCGATTAGTGCAGGGATCTTCGGATATCCGTTACCTGAAGCAGCAGAGGTATCCATAAGGGCAGTCAAACAATGGTTAGAGCAACATGATGCTATTGAATTAGTCCAGTTCGTCCTCTATGATGAAACAACTAGAATCATCTTTGAGACTGTTCTTGAAGAAATATCCTGATTGTGTTTAATGAGTGGGAAAGAGATGGGATGCACAACTTCTTGTTATTGGAGGGAAATGTATGCATAAAATGGATTTTTTTCCTTCCCCACTCAATCATTCAATGGGTTATTTGATATAAATAGTTTATTAACGTATCAACAAATAATATTGAATCCGATTAGAAGAGGTTTCTATCTGTTATCAGAGTATTAGAACCTTCCATAGTATCAATTGTATCATTATTCGTATCTTGTTTTTATTATAATGGGGGAGGGTTTTGAATTACTTAATCATCGGTAATACTAGTTTTTCTTGTTGGTTACTTTTCATTTTTTAGCAAGAAATCTTCAACATCTTTGATAAAACATAATGTTTTTGTCTCGATTTGTTTTGTCAAAGTATCTAAATCACTGAAATCTGGATCATCAACTAAGATGTGCTCAATAATTGAATCAAAACCTTTTGTTGTAGGGACTCTATGATATTTCGTCCAATCATTCTCTTTTATCAATTTCCAATATTTTTCTTGAACGGTTTTATTATATCCAAATAACCAGACTTCAAATCGAAATGTCTCATGGACAAAAACTATCCCGATTTTTAATTTTTTATGTTTTAAGGAATCAGGAAAAAACGAAAAATATGTCATATCCATATATCCAAAATAGATAGTGCTAGGGACATTATACCTAGGATATTTCTTACATAGATACGTGCGTAAACTCATAATATACTCCATTAATCCCCTATATGCCTTAGGTATAGCGCCTTTTTGTATCTGTTTTTTATATTCAATCATATGTTCAGGAAATGAGTTCATACGGTGTCCCTCACTTTTGAATACTTTTGGTTTTTTGTATCTACCATCTTTATTAATTCAAGTAGTCTATTCTCATTGATATCATCTATTGAATGAATCTTGATATGCCTCATGGTTTTTCCACTTCCCTCAAACAATCTGATCTCATTTTTTGAAAGACCTTCGATAGCAAAACCAACATGGACACGATTTTTCATCGAAGCAATATAAAATGTGTCATCTCCTAGTACAATAACACCCCAGGCAAATCTCTCTTTACAATTCGGAAGAGATCTAAGAAAAATGTCTCTGACTTTTACGATGATTTCTTTCTGAGGTGGATCTTGTTTCTCTATATACTCCTTTATCTTTTCATCCATCTTCTCTCAGCCCTTAAGAGTATCAGTATATTATTATGTATCACTGTTCAAAAGATCTTCCACATGAATAGCATATTTTATTATGTACGCATATAACCCCGTTGCAGTCTGGACATTTATATTTTTTCTCCTGTTGTTTTAGAAACTCTTTGACTCCGTTATCACGAATGAATTCAAGATTTTCTATCATGCTCATATTATATCTCTCTCGATAAAGTGTATCAATCTTTTCTAGATGAGAACATGGAAAATCAGAGCATTGATAACAATAATCGACTTCTTTTTTTGTAAGTTTTTTACAATATTTTTTTATTGTATATAAAGTATGAAACTGTTGGTGAATTTTAAA
>JARVGL010000052.1 GCA_029762575.1 Thermoplasmatota archaeon
CCTCTTTTTTAATCAAGTACTGGTTTTTGAGTTGTACTTAGATTTTTTTTGTTACTCCCGTCGATGAGTCGTTCAATGAGATAGCCCATGAGTATTACAAAGCCAATCGTGAGAAGTAATCGAGAGAGCATGAAATCAAAGCCGAGGAATTGTAGTTCAACGAGTTCTTGTGGTAGTTTGATGCATGCCCATGCGGAGAGGAAAACGATGATGTTTGAGGTCCTTGCTCCTTTTTTTAATAGTGTTGCCGCCATGGGGAAGGCTACATAGAGAGGTCCTGTTGGTAATGCACCAAGGAATAAAGAGAGACCTATTCCTTTTATCCCTGATGCTTTTCCTAGATATGTTACCACGGTTTCATCTGAGATATAGACAGAAAAAATACCCATGATTATCATCACTGCCGGTAGAATGATGATCATTTCCATGAAATAATCCCATGCTGTAACGGTGACTGGTTGTGTTTTCTCAGGATAAAGAAAGAGAATTAACAGAAGGATGCCTATCGTTAATCCTAGGAACATCCAATCTCTAAGTATCTTCTTTTTTTGTTTTTGTTTTTGTTTTTGTTTTTTCTCAGTGTTCATAGTATCAACCCCATGATAAAGGCTATCGATAGAGCGATGATGAAACTGAGTCCATTTCTGAGAAACGCCATCTTTTTACCTAATATCTGTATCTCTAAGGGTAAGGTTATCATCCCTATCATAGTGAGGGTTGTGATGAATGCTACTACTGAGGTCACTGAGGCTCCACTTGAGAGCATTGATGCAGCAAGGGGAAATGAGAGCAACGCAGGGATATGCATCAGTGCTCCTAGTATCCCTACGAGTAATACGCCACCGGGTCCTGATTGTTCACCGATGAATCGTGATATTTGATCAGGTGGAACAAAACCTAGGAGAAGACCAATGATAATGATGATGATAAATATCATGGGTAGCATCATGATGAACGTTTTTCCAGCTATCTTAAGGGATAAAATCGTTTTTTCCTTGTTTTTTATAAATGCTATGATCAATGCAATTAGTGCGATACTGTTGATGATAAGCGCCGTCATGTTCATTGCGTATCTCCTCTGAAATGTTTGTGGTAGAATGCAGCCATCCCGTCGATCATTTTCTTTCGTTCGATGATCATTTCTAGATAGTTCTTGAGGTATGCTTCTCCTTGTTTTGTTGCGCTATATTCCCTTTGATCTGGCCCTGATGTATTTTTTTTCCATGTCGATGTAAGTAATTGTTCTTGTTCCATTCTTCGAAGAGTTGTGTACATGGTCCCTGTTTTTATCTTATGTCTGCCGAAGCTTATCTTTTCGATCTTTTGGATTATATCATATCCGTAGGTTGGTTTTTCGACTATCACTCGTAAAATCAAGAATTTCAACCAGCTTTTTTCAGGGTATTTGTTTTTTTCATGGAACAAACAGGTATCAGGATGGACCATACCACTATATAACATTGTTATATATTTAAGTGTTTATGTTCTTATCGAAAAATAATACGTTACATTAAAAAAAGGAAAAAAAGAGCTCGATATACTCACCTAAATAACAAGTATCTTCAAGAGAATTCTTTTATGAACGGTAGAACCTGCCTAAACCTTGTACTTAGGCGGATGATATCGTTGTGAGCGGTCTTGCTCTGACCGATACATGACGAAAGAACCTCTTGGGACCGTTCCACTTCTTCCTCATATATCTGTGTTGAAAGAGGTAGAAGGATACAAGAAGGATACTCCTCACCTAGATAGATCTTGTTCTCAGCAATAGCATAGGTTATATTCTGAGCCATAGGTTCACGTGTATTAGGATTAGGACGGAACCGTGGAGCATTTGACGAAGAAACAACAACCCGGATCCGATGACCTTTTTCAAAGAGATACGAGGTACTCCAAAGATCCACTTCAACTTCATAGACAGTATCAGGTTCCATGAATTCCCAATGATCAGGACCCTCCCTATTTCTCATACGAAGGATACCATCAGTGATAAGCATACTTCGACCATCAGGATACACGTCAGAAAGCTTCACCGTGAAATCAGTATCCGGGCAATCGGATGAGACGAACAATCGAGCAATGATATTACCTGTTATCCACGCAGATTCCGTAAGTACGTCCGTAGTGAACACAAGGACATCATCACGATCTTCAATGATACGTTGATCATAAGGTCCTCTAGGAAGATTAAGGTTTTGACCTCCAACCGTAGGTACAGGATCAGTAGGATCATAGTGATAGGTCTTCTGATTTGATGTCTGTTCAACCGTTGTTGACAATTTATTAGTACTATGAAGATACAGAGGGACCTCAACTGAAGGTATCGGCCATTCATCAGCAACCACCCATTGATTCCCAAGTGATGAAGTATTATCGACATCACCCATCACATAGAAGAGAACAGAAGGCCATTGATCAAAATTATCAGGGCCATCCATCGTATATTGTTCGATCATATCAAAGAACATGAGCAGTGAAAAGTTATCAATAGAGTTATCCGGATACACAAGTTCTCCTTGTTGTACCCCTCCACCATGTGTCCAGGGACCCATAATAAGCTTTGATCTGCCTCGTGCATTATCTCCTCCATGGTATTGATACCCTATGAATCCATCAATGGTGCCTTGAGCAAAACAATCATACCACCCACCTATATGGATAGCGGGGACTTGAACGTTTCCCCATTTTCCATCCATGGAGACATTAGTCCAATAATCCAATGTATAGTTCTCATGGTCAAAATACTCTGGAAGAATATAGGAACTTCCTTGTCCTTCTAACCACCAGGCTACAAGGCTTTCTCTAAATTGTCCTCCTTGATAGACCGCATGTTTGTACATATTTGGTGCTGCGACCTGTATATATTGACCGGCTAGATTAGGTGGATTTGCACCAGCCATGAAATACTGGTTGATGCCAAGAGCTGACCCACCATAGGTAGCGATCTTACCATTAGACCAGCTTTGATCTGCTATCCATGAAAGGGTATCTGGTCCATCGGTCTCTGCATTCCGAAAGACTGTATCGATGCCTTCTGATGCATAGCGACCACGCATATCCTGCACGACTGCAGGCCAACCCATCTTAGCTAAATTTGTACCTGTACTATATCCTGAGTTCTTATTATAAGGAGTACGGATGAGGATAGTGCCATGTGGGAAGGGATCCTGTGGGAGATAGACATCGGTTGCAAGATGTACCCCATCCCTCATCTCTACCATATATGTCTCTTTTGAAGTACACCCAGATATCAATACGACAAGTATAAAGAGAAAAGCGATGATGATAAGTTTCTTTGAAGTTAATTCTATCATGATCTGATCACCTATTCTTTTTCTAATGATTGTGTATTTATTATGTGCTAGAAATTTATATAGGTTCTGTTGACATTCTTTCTTTAGCCCAATGATACTCTTTTATAGATGATAAAATATATTTTATTGAATAATATGTATAGAAATAACGATAGTAAGATACGTCTTATCTCAGTAGATGCGAGCACAAAAAGAATGAAACAAAAGTATGCTCCCTGCTTGCTCATTGTTACATTGATACTTCTACTATCCATTCACCTCCCCCATATGATTGCAACAAATCCTAGTTCTGTAGATACTCTTGATGTGAGATTGGATTATACCGATATCTCTGGTCTAATAGCAAGTTTTGGTCAGATCAATTGTGGCCCATTACCTAATCATAATATACCAGAAGGATCAGTCCTTACACAACAATATAAGGAGACAGGGTTTCAGTTGGTTCGCACCCATGATCTCTCTGGCCCAACAGATATCAGTATGATCTTTCCAGATTTTTCATTAGACCCAAAGGACCCATCAAGTTATGATTTCACTTTGACTGATACCTATATCACTAGCATCATTGAATCAGGATGTAACGTCTTCTACCGATTAGGAGAAAGTGCAAGTGGTAATCAAAGCCTTCGTCAACCACCTAAAGATTTTGAGAAATGGGCTGAGATCTGTAAACATATACTCATGCATTATAACGATGGATGGAACAATGGATTCCATTACAATATCACCTATGTTGAGATATGGAATGAACCTGACCTCTCGTTTTTTTGGAATGGAACCGCTGAACAATACTATCAGCTCTATCAGATCACCGCAGAGACCTTACGAGCATATGATATAGACCTACGTATCGGAGGACCCTGCACCTCATCTCTTGATAATCAAGCCTTTACCTCTGGTTTTCTAACTTTTGTCAAAGACCATGATCTCCCGTTTGATTTCTATAGCTGGCATCGATACGCTGACTCACCCTATCACCTCTACAACGGGAGCACATTTGTTCGAATGCTTCTTGATAGCTATGGTTTTACTAATGTGGAGAACATCAACACAGAATACAACATCAACCTCATCTATCCCCAGCGAGATAACGATAATGCGAAGAACGCTGCGTTCACCACTGGATCCCTCTCCGTGTTTCAAGATGCAGGTATCGATAAAGCGTTTCGGTATCGAGGGACACAGGATAATAACTTGCTTATGCGTTTCATCGGACTAGATATCAGCCTCTTCACTGTTGATGGAACCTATAAGACACCAGCATTAAGCTATCTTTTGCATCATACCCTCTGCCAGGAAACACCACTTCGTCTTTCAACTGAACCGATAACAGGTGAATCAGGGATAACGATCCTTGCAGGAATATCAGCTGATGGTTCTAACATCAGCATTGTTATAAGTAACTATGAAGCTGAGACCACTAGTATCTCTTTCTCATTTGACTCCTTACCTTGGGACCAACCATATTCCTTTGTCAAATATTGCATCGATGACTCACATCACCTTCAGATCATCGATAGGCAACTCCAACACCCGGAGAATACGAGTTTTATAGTCTCAATACCTCCATCAACCGTCTATCATCTCCGATTGACCAATTCTTCAACCATACCCTGTGAAGGACCTAGGGTTGCTTCAATACCTTGGTTTCTCCGACTCCCGCTCTTCGATCCTCTCGCTAAGATACTCTCTATCGCTATACTGCTCTTTATTCTAGGATAACCTTGTTTGAAACCTAGAGAGAATCATTATTTTCGCACAACGAATCAGATCAAGGGGTCTTCCACCATAGTCATGGTCGGCTATGATACTATCTCTTTTTCAATGATATGGGTTATCGCTTGATGAATACCAGATATCATCTTTATCCGTTCACTAACCCTATACAGGTCCTCTAACTGATGAACGTTCACTCGTAGAACGACGTCATAGTTTCCTGAGATGATCTCAGTGCTCAATACGTGTTTGATGTTTTTTGTCTCTGAAACAACTTTTTCGATATTTCCACAGCGTGTCTGTATAAAGACATAGGCGTTGATGCTGCCTGCATCATTAGATGTATGTAGTGCTATTTTTTCTAGAGATGATGATTCTATGTGCATCCTCTCACCCCAAGAAACGCTATCAAGATGTACTATATTAATGAGCTTGTCCTTTTATATATGCAGCCTGACCTTTAACGGTATAAGGAAGCCTATCGGGTAAAATTCTTTAACAATTGGTCCTTTAGTATAATAGCTTGTTGCACATGCTGTTCGCTCATCTTGCTTTGTTCTAGAGTAGCTATCGCATAGGCCATCCGGAGAATGGAGAATTCAAGGCTTCGATACGAGACCGTCTCAACATTTGCATCAGTCTCAAGGATATAGTTCTTAATAGCTTGTTTTATCGAATCCTCCTCTGAACGTTCTATCGTTGGTATCATAGTCTTTGCCCATTGAAGATAAGCTGAAACAACAGCGGAATAATCCTTTGCTTCTTTCCCCATAAAGCTATCAATGATCTCTGAAACATGTTCAGCTCGTTGAACCCTTGGGACTCTAGAGACCTTGAGGGGGAAATCAAATCTATCGACAAGAGGTCGTTGTATCCTAGAGAGATCATTACATGAGGCCATCACCCGTATCTCAGCTTGGAACTGCTGACTAGACCGACCTTTAGTGATAGTATAGGATCCTTCCTCCATAGCCTGAAGTAACCCATTTTGGTCCTCTTGTTTCATCTTATCTAGTTCATCAACGAGTAAGATATTCCCATCATATCGAGCAAGAAGCCCAGGTGTAATGGTTTTACCTCGGGCATCACCAACGAGACCTATCTTTGAAGTAAGCTCAGAGTTGATGAGTTTTCCATTCATCTTCCGCTGCCACCAGGAGAGAAACTCTGTTTTTCCTGAACCAGGTTCTCCGTAGAGAAGAAGATGGAGTCGCATCCGTTGATTGTTCCTATCGTTTGAGACACACATAAGAAGAGAACATTTCCTAATGATATCCCACTCGGTTCCTACAAGATACGGACAGATATGTTTTGAGAGGAAATCCAAAGGATTCTCTTTAGCAATGATCCTAAAATAATCCTCTGTGGTCATCCGATCTTCTTTGTCTTCTTTCTTCTTTTTTTTAAACATATCTATCGTTTCAATCCAGTAATCTACAAAAAGAAGCAAAGAATCAAGTCTTAATTATTTTTCCATTGCATCAAAGAAAAAAAGGAAAGAAAAAAAATTGAAAAAAAAGGATTAAGAGAGGACGATACTGTTGATATATGATAGATCATCCATCATATTCATCTGAATCATCGCATCAGACACCGTATAGATGACATCTTCGATATAGAGAGAGCGTTTAATCGAATAACTATAATCCCTATACCAATACCTACCATAATACTCGGGGTCTTCATCGTCCTCAATCTCATCTGATTCATGGGTGATGATGCCTTTCAACATGATCTCTTGCATTGAGACATCAAAGACATAGGCAGATTCCTTATAATTTGTTGAGATAGGGATGATGAGCAGTTGTTTTTCCTCATCATACAAGAATGCTTTATGTTCATAGAGTGCTGTGGATGAGGACCAGGAATATGAATCGGTCTGTCTCTCAACCATATAGGTAGCTAGCTCCTCAGGGTTAAAGACATCGATAACACTGAACAAGCTCACCTTGACCTGGCTCTCCTGCATCCCGATACCGATCACATGGGTATCATCAACAGGATGAAGATAGGTTGAATACCCTGGTATCTTCAATTCTCCAAGTATGACCGGGTTCAATGGATCTGAGAGGTCGATGACAAAGAAAGGATCTATCTGTTTGAAGGTGACTAGATAACAGATGGAGTCTAAGAATCGAACGGAATAGATCTGTTCATCTGGTGCAATGTTCTCAAGGGTCCCAACGATCTCAAGGGCGTCATCAAGGACATAGACATTATTATAGGAGTCAATAGAGTTCGACAGATACGGTCGCATCATCCACCCATGTATAGTGGTAGCAACTCGAAGATACCCATCATATTCACTTAAGGAGAACTGATTCAGTAAAGTACCTGGCACAGTGCCTTGGGACATATAAGTGATATCCCCGTTATCGATAGATATCTTATGGATGATTGTTTTCTCGTATTGGGCGACGAGTTGTCTAGCAATAGTCTGTTTTTGGTCTTCATCAAGACTATCAACATAGTTCTGTATGATCCATTCAACGACCGTTGTTTTCTGATACTCTTCAAGTGATAACGAATCGATTGATTCTAGGTCACTAGTGGCCTGTGATGGTAAATATGGTAACACGTATGTATCCATCAATTCCTGATATGTCGTATAATCATAATTATATGAGTAACTAGTGATATAGATATGATCTGTTGAAACATAGACTGTCGAGGTATCTCCTAATAAGAAGACCTCAGCGGTGACATCTAAAGTATCATCCAGGATATCCACTGAGATGATGTTTGTCTGGGTCTTTGAGGTACCTGGGAAATCGATATAATAGATGCTTGATAACCCAATATCCTTAACAAGTCCATTGACACTATATTGAGGGATATATATATCATTGCCCGTTGGTTCATACATATTGTAATCATAATACGTTGTTATCACATAGATGAAGGAATCGATCATCCGAGCATTCGAAAAATATCCTTTCATCTGTATATCCTGTGTCTGAACAGGACTAGATCGTACAGAGACATCAAAGATATAAAGATGGGTCGTTGTCGTATCCGTCCAGATCATATCATATGCCCTGGAGACCGTTGCATTATCATCTGGGCTACCTGGTTCAGATCCCCCATCTTCTCCTTCGTGTATTTCCTTTAACGGATAGTTATAATACAGATATGATTGGGTGATGACTGCTAGTCTTTCACCATATATGAACAGATTCTGAGGAGTCTCTGAATCATTGAACGAAATCGTCGCAATGATCTCCGCATCCTCTGCTGGATATGCAAGGATGATATAGAGCTTTGACTCTGAGATTACATAAAGATATGTGCCATCAGTCTTAACGATATCAGGTTCATCAACACCAAGTTCCTGGATATTGGTCCCGGAATACGATTTGCTCTGTTCAGCATCCATGGCAGCAAAGGAATCCCCACCATCCATCTCAGATAATGATGGAACGGTAATATCTCTCCCACCTAATGATACTCCACTATTTGAGCCGGACTCACCACTATTCTCTAGAAACGTATTAAGATCATCATAGGATCCAAAATTCATCAATTGATAGGTGGGGTATTGAATATTTAGGATGGTTTCATTTTGATACGTAAGTGAATAATAGACTGCGGTGCCGATAAGGGCAACAGCTAAAACCACGCCGATTATTTTTATTTGCATCTTATCCATAGTTATCTCCTACTTCATATTCTTATAAGGTCTACCCAAGGTGACATACACCTATGAGATATACCTCATATACTAGAGTATCGATAGTTGGCATATTTAAAGGCGCGGAAATTGTTCGGAAAAAGTCATATGATCCAAAAGAAGGATTAAAACCTACTTTCCTGAGGGAAAAAAGATAGATCTTAAGCCATTGTCTTGAGGTATTGACCTGCATCATTGGAAGTATCATATTACTTTTGGATCAGGCATTAGGATTTGCTAATTCTTATTTCTTCTTTTAAAACACACTAATTATTTCACCATGTTATTATATATTATAATCAATATTAGGGCCCTGATAGTTTTATGACACAACAGACCAATTGTTGCCCAACATGCCATACAGATAAAAGCGTCATAAAGGCAGGTCTGAGAAATAGTAAAAAAGGTATCATCCAGAAATACTATTGCAAAGACTGCAGACGATATTTCAACTCCTCAAAACAATCCTATACCCAGTATCCACTCCACATCATCCTCTACGCGTTACAATGCTATAACAGAGGATACCCCGTCGCCCAGGTCAAGACCCTCATAGGGAAACGATACCCCTATTCACCTCCAACACGTACCATCTACGCATGGTTCAAACAATATGAAACGGTTGCATCCTTCCTAGACCTCCGGAGAAGATATCGTCTCGACCCTCAAGACCTTGTT
>JARVGL010000053.1 GCA_029762575.1 Thermoplasmatota archaeon
GATATCTCACAACGCCATGGATTTCCTGTTGAAACGACCTATTACGAGGGTTTTGATGCAACCCTTGTCGATTCGATAGCAGGTGATAAGAACGGCCAAATGAATCATTATTGGCAGTATTATGTGAATGGTGAACTCCCAATGGTTGGCTGTGATACATTCATGGTTTCAAACGGAGATGTAGTCCTGTGGAGCTTTGAGACTGTACCTAGCGATATTTGAAAAGGTTTATAATGAATGATGTGATAACCCTCTAAGAGGAAGGCAGAATGGCAATAGGGTTTGTATTGATAAGTGCCGCACCGGCAAAGGAGCATGAAGTCTATAATAAACTATCTAAAGTTCCAGAGATCGTGGAGCTGCATCCTTTGTTTGGCGAATATGATCTTATAGCAAAGATAGAGGCAGAGGATTTTGAAAAACTTGGTAACCTTGTTGTCAACCGCATCCGTTCAATAGATGGAGTAATAGATACAAAAACATTAACAGGAACAAGATTTTAAGAGGTGAAAAAAGTGTTACAATATTTCCTAAGCATGATGATGCTGGTCTTTGCAATCGCTAGTATTATTGCCGGTATCTTCACAGCATATTTTGGATCAGGGAAGAGCAGAGCCGTTGGTGGTATCCTTATCGTCATCGGACTTATCGTCGGTGTGTTATTCTTATGGGGTGCTGGCGTTCTCGCGTTCATGGGTACTCCCCCAGCGATCATGAATCTCGTAGGAACGGTTACCGTTGGCATAATATCCGTCATTGGCGCCGTCATTGGCGCATTGATCGCATTAGGGATATTTCTCCTAGCGATCATGAAAGCTTAAACGTGGGAAAACAATTTTTTTCCCCCATTATATCTTTTTTTCGTTCATTGATTGTATCTTTGAAAGAAAATAAGAATGGATTCTTGTATCATCGGTAAGTTCTGGATGAAAAGTTATTGCGAGCATCGTATCCTGCTCAACCATGATGGTATCATTTTGAGATTTTGCAAGAACCTTACAATCCTTTCCAACAGCCGTTATCACTGGTGCTCTGATGAATACTGCAGGGAATGGATCCTTCCACTCATCAATTGTCACAGATTCTTCGAAGGATTCACGTTGACGACCAAATGCATTTCTTTTTACTTCAATATCCATCAACTGTAACAGATGAACATTAGCATGAGTATCAAGGATCTTTTTAGCTAGTAACACACAACCAGCGCATGTCCCCATGATGGCCAAAGAGCCCTCCTGCACTCTTCTTCGTATCTCATCTAGTAGATCATTGCTTTTAAGAAAACGAGAGATAGTAGTACTTTCTCCACCAGGTAGTATCAATCCTTGTATCTTTTGTAGTTCTTCTTTTTTACTGACCGCTGAGACACTACCGTCTACGTCTGCATCCACAAAAACCTTCTGCATCATAGCGATATGTTCAGAGACTGCTCCTTGGATGCCGATGACTCCTATTGATATGAATGGTTTCTTTACCATCCTCTCTCCTGCAGACGTTGTTCTTTAGGTATCTCATCGATATCTATTCCAACCATTGCGTCTCCAAGATTCTTACTGACCTCAGCGATAACTGAGGCATCATCGTAATGGGCAACAGCTTCAACGATTGCTTTTGCCCGTTGCGTAGGATTTGTTGATTTGAATATCCCACTGCCGACAAAGACACCATCACTACCTAGTTGCATCATAATCGCTGCATCCGCTGGAGTTGCAATTCCTCCTGCAGCAAAATTCACTACTGGTAATCGTTGAAGCTTCTGTATCTCTTTTATAACGTCAAACATCTCCTCTTTTATTGTTTCTAAGGTGAAATCATCAAACACCCTCGTATTCTGTGTTGGGGTTATATTGGTCAAGGTCTGATACGCGTTCACATAGCTTTGTGAATACTCTTCTACAAGTTCAGATATCTTATCGTCTGTAGCTGTCTTTAACTCAAAGATCATACAATTGACCATCCGTTGATGACGAATTGCTTCAATGATATTACCTGTTCCCGCTTCACCCTTTGTCCGTATCATTGCAGCTCCTTCCCAGATCCTTCGAACCGCTTCACCAAGGTTCCGACATCCACATACAAATGGGATAGTAAATTTATGTTTATTGATATGATAAAAGGGATCTGCAGGGGTAAGGACTTCGGATTCATCGATCATATCAACACCGATTGATTGTAATGCTAAAGCCTCAGCGAAATGACCGATACGAGCTTTAGCCATAACTGGGATGCTTACTGTATCCATGATCTCTTGGATTACACCAGGATCAGCCATACGTGCAACACCACCATATTTCCTAATATCTGCTGGAACCCTTTCTAAGGCCATAACAGCAACCGCTCCACTCTTCTCTGCAATAGATGCTTGTTCTGCATTTGTGACATCCATGACAACGCCACCTTTCTGCATCTTTGCAAAACCTTTCTTCAATAAAACCGTTCCATGCATTAATTTCTTCAAATCAATCTTTTCCATGGTGCCAAACCCCATACTAGATTATTTGGGATGAATCAACAACCGATATAATCAACTCCTTATTAAGAACTACGGTGAAAAAAAGAAGAATAGATTTGACCGATGATCGAATCTACCTATATCTCCTCACGTAAGGATTCAAGTATTTCCTTTCCAAATGAGGTGATACCATACAATTTGATATCCCTTCCACTTCTTTTCATCTCAACAATGTTTAATGAAAGAAGTGATTCATCTTCACGGTATCTAGATTCCATCCCTCGTAAGGCACCAAGAACATTAGTTGGAGTCGTTTTCACATGATGTGCTATCTCACTTGTATAGCTAGCACTTGGACTTATATCAAATAAATACTCCGCGATCTTACGACGAACACTACTTCGTCTCAATGCCCTGACTACAAGAGGTCGTTTCGATTCTACAGATTCCTCATTAACTCTCTCTTCGTGCATCCCATCCATATGTCTTCACAAACTGTATAGAATTTCTTGTTTATAAATGAGTCGATTTAATTTGTACTTTGCCCATTTCACGCTGAAACAAGCAATGTTATAATATCCGTTCAATGTTCTCTAAAATAAAACCAGTGTCATTGATGTCATATCGGGCGGTTCCAATTTTTTTAGCAAAATTCCGAATCTTTTTTACAGAGAGGATACGTTCAAAGTTAGAACCTTTCTGAACGATGGAGAGATCGATAACACTATCTGCGATGTATTCTAGTTGTCTTTCAATGACATCTCCATGGATGCCTCGGGTCATGATAATGATAAGAGTCCCTTTGTTTTCAGAGATGTTCACCTTACCCGATTTGAGTACTTTAAGGACGTCATTGGGGCGGTATGTTGAAAGGAAGAAATCAATGGTGCTTAGGATGATCTTCTTCGTAGGATTTGATCGGAGGTTCTCAGAGAGTATCGCTAGATAATCCTCCTCGCATTGTTTTAAGGGTGGAAGACCAGCGGATCCTATTTTTATCAATTCTTTTATCTTCTGTTTTGATCGTTGTTGATAGATCGAAACCCGTTTTGTCTCTCCTTCATAGGTGTATTTAAGATGTTTATAGGCGATATCTTCAAAGGTTATCTGTGATGTATCCCAAGAGAATTGGTTCATTGTTGAAACAATCTCTTCCTTTGATTCATCTGTTGTCACATAGAGAACATTGCCAGCGGATGCGAATTGTTTTGTGATAAGTTCAATGTTACTTCCGGGTATACCTGATAGAAGCATGGTTGAACCTCTCTGGATTCCTCCACCGAGAAGTTCATCAAGTTTAGGTATACCTGTGCTGATAAATTCTTTCTCATTCATAGAACGTCGACTGCCTTCTTTGATTATCTGGTTATATTAGTGTTATTGGACACTGCAAATGAATATGTTTAAATAAAACTTTCTTTGACCTTTATGATTTTATCATTGATTAGATAAAGCATCTTATTCATTTGATCAGTCATCTCCTCTTCCAAACATAACGAGATCGTATGAGCATGATATAGATTCATATTATTTATCAAATGGGTGAAGAACTCTGTAACCAGGAGCTCATCATTATAAAGAACAAGGGAGCTTATTGCATCAAGGATGACAACCGAATCACTTTTTTTGTCTTGGTCTTTGATGATATTGACGATCTCAAGGATCAATTGCTCAAGATGTGACGGACTATCTAGAAAAAAACATTGTGGATCTGTCATATGTATCCCAGCAGCCCTTGAAACACAGTCGATGAAAAAGAAAGCTGAAGAATCAACAATACCATCCATTTCTTTTTTTACGATATGAAACGGTTTAGCAATAGCAACATAGATATAGGTTTTGTTCTGTGTTTCATTCATATGTTGAAAGATGGCTTGGGTGAGATCCTTATAGTTATTTCCTGGTAGGATTATACCAACTGATGGATTGACCATTACTGCATTTGCAATTCGTTCCTTTAACCCTTGAATCAATGTATTTTCCATCTAGATCATCCCCTTGATTTCAATAATGTTATAATCTCTATACCTCGGTCCGATGAGATATTCATCGCAACCTTACTTCTGCTATGAGATGTTCCTCTCATCTTTACCACTTGCATCGTTCGTATCAGATCCCCTTTACGATCGATATCTGAGAGATAGATGATACCATCAGCGATGAACTCTTCGATACCATATTTTGAGTATTTCAGATCTCCAACCATGACCGGGGGTATTTCAGAGGTTAGTAACGTTGTACACCCCATTGATGCAAGCGATGAACCAAGTTTAAAGATGAAATCACGGATCATCTCATCAGATTCTAATCGATAACAAAGAGCAGTGATGGAATCAATGACCAGACGTTTCACCTGAAGTTCATCGGCAATATCCTTTAGTACTTCAAGAAGTGCACTTGCATCCTCAACTGAATATTTCTCAACATTTAATCCTAACCGATCACTAATGATACGAAGATCAATGATATTGACCATACCATCTTCGATTAGTTTTTTATCATAGAACTTAAAATTCTCCATGTTCTTTGTCAATTTGAACAATGGTTCAGTGATAGTGAAGAATACACCACGTTCACCCTGTTTTGCTCCATTTGTTAGATACTGCATGCAAAAGGTTGTTTTTCCAGATCCACTGCTTCCAACAACTAGTACTGAGTTACCCTGAGGAATTCCCCCACCAAGTTTTTGATCCAAAGGTTCAATCCCTGTTATACAAAACGGGGTATCATTGTTCATAAAAGAATTTTTTCTTTTTCCCTCAGAAACCTTAACTATCTCCTTCTCGTATTCAGGCATATGATACCATCCCATCATCTCTCTTATAAGAATTCACATATCATTTTAAAGAATATAAAGATTAAGGTTACTTTTATTGACCTTTAGGACACGAGAGTAACAGAACTGAAACCACGTTCATAACCATAATGAAGTCACTTAACACCAATACTTAAAAAAGATTCAGTAGAAGGATAAGGAGAAATCATGTCTGAAATATTAATGGATCCAATCGGAAAAATCCATTCTCCATATAAAACAAGTAAGGATATCCCCATTCAAGGAAGGTTCAAGGATGATGTGGAAGCATTTTTAGAACTGAAAAAGGAATATGTCAAAGGCTTAAAAGATCTAGATATGTTCAG
The DNA here is from genome assembly GCA_029762575.1 of Thermoplasmatota archaeon. Lineage (GTDB taxonomy): Archaea > Thermoplasmatota > E2 > DHVEG-1 > DHVEG-1 > EX4572-165. The sequence continues at coordinate 5,594 of JARVGL010000053.1, forward strand.
CCATTGCATACTAATTTACTATTTTCATAAATCAACAAAGATAACAATTGTTGGAAAACCGTTTCTTGAAGATGATGAACATGGTATTTTTGCAATCCGTAGCCCACATCGTCCAAACCATATCGGTTTCTCGGTTGTTAAAATACAACGTATCAAAGGAAATAAACTCTATTTTACACAAGTGGATATGATAGATGGGACACCCCTTTTAGATATAAAACCCTATGTAAGGTTTTTTGATAGTAGAGAGGTTGTTATATCTGGTTGGTTAGAAAAACATTTTAAAAACGGAGAAATCCCTGATAAAACTATTATTAAATGAATCAAAGATATCTAGAGATACTACCTAAAAATGGAAAAGACTCAAAAAAGCAGTATATTGAAGATAAAGGGAGCACGAACACATGAACTTAAAGGAATTCTATTCGATATCTGCTGAGGAGGCTATTGAAAAACTTGGGTCATCCAGAAATGGGTTGACCTCCTCTAAAGAGGAAGAACGAAGAAAAACCTATGGTTTCAATGAAATACCTGAGAAAAAGAAAAAAAACCTTGTGATAAAAATCATCGAATCCCTAATCGAACCTATGCCAATCATTTTGATTATCGCTGCAATCATTTCAGCATTCATCAGCGACCTTCTTGATTCGATCGTTATCATGGGTGTTGTCATTATCAACACGATCATAAGTCTCATCCAGGACCATAAGGCTGAGAAAGAGTTAGAGGCTCTTAAGAAAATGCTCTCTCCTCAATGCAAGGTGATACGTAACGGCAGTATCGATGTCATCGCATCGCGTTTCATCATACCTGGTGATATCATCGTCTTTGAATCAGGAGATATCATTTCAGCTGATGCCCGTATCATCGAATCATTTAACGTTTTAGCTGACGAAGCTCATCTCACTGGAGAGAGTAAACCAATATCAAAAAATGCAAAACCACTTGCAGATAATGAACTAAAACCATATGAGATGAGCAATATCATTTTTACTGGAAGTAAGGTCCTTGATGGAGCAGGTAAAGCTCTTGTGATCAACACCGGCCTAAACACTGAGATGGGTAAAATTGCTGAAAAGATACAGGAGGACAATAAAGATAGGACGCCTCTACAGAAGAAATTGACCACTGAGATCAAATTCCTCGTTGGACTCGCTTTTATCTCCGCAATCCTCATCGCTGTCATAAGCCTCCTGCGATTCAATAGTACAGGAGCGATAACAACAGAGCAGATCAGCACCACGCTTCTTATATCCGTAAGCATCATGGTCGCTGTTTTTCCTGAAGGACTCCCTGCGGCTATCACCATCTCACTCTCACTAGCTATTGAACGACTTGCGAAGAACTCCGTCATCATAAAAAAACTTGCATCTGTTGAGACACTCGGAAACGTTGATTATATCTGTACTGATAAAACAGGGACCATTACACAACATACCATGTCCGTGAAAGAATATTTCATCAATGATGAGTATCATAGCAGTAGTGATATCTTCAAGATGATCGCTGAGGGGGAATCCGAGGTCTTCCATGATATCTTCCTTACCTCCGTAAAATGTTCCACTGCACATGTCGTTGAGAAAGATGGAGCTATTGAAAAAGAGATAGGCGATCCAACTGAAACATCTCTTATCAAAGCAGGTATCATCACTGGCTTCAAACCTCAACACTTTGAGACATATAAGGTCGATCAATGTATACCCTTTTCATCAGATACAAAATTTGCAGCATCACTTATCTCTAACGGGAAATCAGAACATGCAATATACCTCAAGGGTGCCCCTGGCACAGTCATCGATATGTGCAGTCAAATATACAACCATAAAAAAGAACTACCCTTTGACACCATGAAGAAAGAGATAGTGAAAAAACAACTATCTAATAGATCAGAGAAAGGATTCAGATTGATAGCATTCTGTAAAAAACCAGTTGACTCATCGTCTCCTTCTATCGATATCACAAGACTCTCAGGGTTCACGTTCCTTGGTGCAGTTGTCATCTATGATCCTCCTAAAGATGAGGTAAAACATACCATTCAAGAGACAAAGGATGCTCATATCAATGTCGTCATGATCACCGGCGATAGTAAGAAGACAGGTTTCTCCATTGCAGAACATGTTCACATAGCATCTGATATGAACCAAGCTATCGATGGGAAAGAACTAGAGGCTTTGTCCGAAGATGAATTTTCAGATCAAGTGGACGATCTTCGAGTATATTCACGAGTATCACCGCTTGATAAATTGCGCATCATTGAAAAACTTAGAGAAAAAGGACATATTGTCGCTATGACCGGGGATGGTGTCAACGATGCACCTGCGTTAAAAAAAGCAGATGTGGGTATTGCTATGGGCCGAGCAGGATCCCAAGTTGCTCAAGAGGCAGCAGACGTCATCTTGACCGATGATGATTTCTCAACGATCATCAAAGGGGTAAAAGAAGGACGTACAGTTTATCAGAATCTTAGAAAGCTCGTTAGGTTCCTCATCACGAACAACCTAGGTAAGGTCATCGGTATCCTTATCAACCTAGCCGTTGGACTACCAACACCTCTTGTTGCGATACAGATACTCTGGTCAAACGTGATGATGGAATCGGTTCCTGCAGTAGGAATAAGTACGGATACTGCTAGTCCTGATATCATGAAACGCAAACCATCAAAACTATCTGACCCGATATTTAATAGGAAGGAACGGATCCAGATGATCCTTGATGGCATCATCTTTGGAGTATCTATATCAGTAGGATATTACCTTATCAAGATACTCACCGATAGTGATCCTTTAGCGTTGACAGGATCATTCTTAATAACGCTTATGTCACCTCAGATCTATGTCTTCATGCTTCGTGAAGGTAGGTTAATCCATAAAATCCGAGCTCCAAATAAACTACTGAAATCATTCCTTTTGTTCACTATCATCATCGTCCTAGGTATCACGTATCTTTCACCGCTCAATAGTATCTTTAAGACAACACCTATCTATGACATAGAAGTATGGTTCATCATCCTCATCTGTTCGCTACTCACATCAATCGCTAGATTAACGATGATCAATGTTTCGAAAAGAGATGAGGCCATCCCATCGAAAATAAATGGATAAGATACTATAGTTTAACTCATATGATCCTTTACAGATGGATGTATCGTTGTATCATCCATTTGTATAGTTGATGGACCTATTGCTCTTTTGATTATCATAAACCAACAATGAGTAAAAGCTCATTACCATGTTACATCAACAAATCAAAAGGAAAAAACACTGTAAAAAGAGTGGAAAATTTTAGGAAACTCTAGAGAAATTGTCTGATAATGTTTTTAATATGATGGTAGACGCATTCAAACCTAGGGATGTTGTAAAGTCCTTAAAGAGAGTAATAGCGTCAGTATTTGCAAAAGATATTATGAGAGATCTACGTTTACCAGAGGTAGTCTGACATCTTCTTTTGTGGAAAAAAATGCAGGGGAAGGGATTTGAACACTAGTTTACTAGTAAAAATATGTGTTTTATTCCTGTTAAATGGAAAAAGGGAAAAAAAGAGGGATGGATACATGATTGAACAGTATCCAAATATTCGTAAGGTGAAATCACTGGTCAGCGACAACCATTTGGTCTCTTCATGACCAGGTTTCTTGCCAATGAACCGAGAGCAGGCCAACATCCTGAATATTGACAACACCATCATTATTGATATCT
>JARVGL010000054.1 GCA_029762575.1 Thermoplasmatota archaeon
TACGTTGCTTTTGCAAACCCTAAACTAGAAAAGGATTTTGAAAAACTTAAAGAGGGAACATATGAAGACAAACAACTTTCATATTTCATACAACGAGCTATTATTGATCTAAAGAAAGGACCTATGTGTGGAGTCAAAATTCCAAAAAAACTATGGCCAAAAGGATATATAAAAAACTATAAAATCAATAATCTGTGGAAATATGATCTACCAAACGGATGGAGATTGATATACTCCATTTTTGAAGATAAAATTATGGTCATCAACCTAATTCTCGAGTGGTTTCCCCATAAAGACTATGAAAGAATATTTAGATATTGAGAGTTTCGATAGTAATCAATCAATCTCCAATGAATACTGCTCTAGCACGCTTCGTAGTAATACTTCATCATCTTTTACCTCTGAGAGTGCTTTAAAGAAGAGGTCAACATCATTTCGCCAGGATAAAAAGATCTTTAGATGTTTTGTAAAGGTATCAAAGGCTGTTGCACTTGGCTGACGAATATCCAACTCTGCACGTATGACCCCATCATCGATGACCTTACGTAGACCCACATACCCGATAGCAACCTTGATCTTTTCTATGGGTATCCCATGGACAAGAGAGTACACCTTCCGATATGTTGATAGTTGTTGTCGATGTTCTGCGGCATAATTCGTGTTCCTATCCGTCTTCCAATCAACGATGAGATACTCGTCTGCATCATTTTTAAAAACCGCGTCGATCTTCCCTGAGAACAACAACCCTACTTCTTCATCTATAAGCGTTGATAAAGGGGTCTTGATGATTTCTTCCACACCGACATCATGAGGATAATTTTGATGGATCTCATCAAGCAATTGTTGAATATTACGTTCTTGTTGTTGTAGGTCCGTTCGAGGAGTATACGCTTCACCTTCGATGATCTTCTCAGCGACAAGATGTACCTGTGTGCCAATGTTCATTGATTCAGAGCGGATACCGATCTGTAGGATCCGTCTTTTTAGGTAGAGATAAGGGTCAGTGGTCAGTGAGGAAAACGAGATGCTTTCAAGATTCATAAAATGCTGACGGATATAATCACGGAGCCAGCATCGTTTTTGTTCAATTAATTTTTGAGCTTCAGAGTATTGTTTACATACAAAAAGCGTATAAGCACGTCTCTTTAATTCTGCATATGTTGGTTCACCACTCATTGCTCCTTCAAGGCTTTGATCTATGGAGAACTCGTTACGATACTCGTTAGGTTTATCGGTTACGATGAATAATCGTTTCTTCGCTCGTGTGAAAGCTACGAAATTGACCCGTAACGTCTCTTCTTCAAGTTCTTCTTCAGCGTTAAAACCTTTAGAATGAAGGATTGTTTTAACTACCATATCCTGGAAATTTGATTTATCAGTTGTCTTAGAGGGAACATAGATAACATCATCGAACTGTTTCCCTTTTGATTTATGGACCGTGGTCAAGATTATCGGATTCTCTACAGTGGACTCGCTTGAAGCTAGATCAGTGACTTCAAGAAACGATGCGATGTTATCGATATGACGATCGCTAAGAAGTTTGATTGCTTCAGAGAACGCATCCATCATCCCTAACGCAGCAAGAAGATACTCCTCACCATAGGTAAGCGCAACAGGGATGATAACGTTTTCAAAGATGATCCCAACATCATCTACCGATCGGATATCTTTTCTCATTTGTTTGAATCCTGGGCTTTTATTGTAGACGATGTCCAGGCTGAGATATTTTTGTTCAGAGAGTTCAAATGCGTCCTGGATGGATATGGGGAAAAACGGGGTGAACATCGCTGCTTTCACATGATCCATGTTATTATGAACTAGTGCCCGTAAGAACGTGATGATAGATGATTGCGCATCGGATGACGCAGAGAAAAACGTGGAGGAATGTTTTATACCACGTCGCTGTAGCTCTCTAGATATCATCATGATCTGGGTATTGGTCCGAGCGATGATAGCAAGCGTTGAACTACGAGATGTAAGGGATTCAACGAGTTGACATACTGAGGGATAGAGATCAGATCGTGGAGCATCACAGATGATAGGTTTCTCTCCAAACCCTTGTGTCTTATTCTCTAGATCTTTTAGCTCAATACGGTGATGATCTTGTTTCGTCCGAGTGGAAAAATACGCTCGAGCATAGGAAAGGATTCCATTGGTGCTCCTAAAATTCTCCGATAACACAAACTTTATCGAATCATCGAACTTCTTAAAATTCAATATAGAACCACCTTGGAATCCAAAGATAGCTTGTTTCTGATCACCTACTGCGATGAAACAATCCGCTGAGCGAAGCGCTATCTCTGCCTCCATTGTATTAACATCTTGAAGTTCATCGACTAGAACAGAGGCGAAACGAGGTAGAGAGGGTTTTTTAAGGAAATTGATGAGCATATCCGTATAATCCAAGCCCGTATTACATTTGATCGTCTCATAATATCTATAGATTTCAACGAATCGGTCTGTGAAATCCTCTAGATCTTTTTTACTATACTCTTTGAAATCTGTGAGAAGTCCTTTTACTTGTCCGATATCAATATCATCAACACCTACTCCATAACTCTTCAAGTATCTTATGAGATTCTCCATCTTTGGTACAATGGTATCTAGTAGATACGCATCTGAATAGCTTAAGATCTTATGTTCTTTAATAAAACGAAAGATAGCATATCGGAGAAGATTTGTTGAAACTAGAGTAGATTCCTCAAGATTCTCGAGTGCATACGAATGAAACGTGTGAATGTTCAGATCTAAGGGATCCACCACAAGATCTTTTTTATGTAAGAGGTCTGTGATGCGTTCCTCCATCTCTTTTCTTGCTTTACGAGTGAATGTAAGACAAAGGATATCCTTTGCATGTGCTCCATTCTGCAACAATGAAACATATTTGTGTGCTAAGAGAAGCGTCTTACCAGTTCCGGGGTTAGCGGTCACTAGGACATTACCCGGGCAATCAATGATCTTTTGTTTCTCATCATTAATAGACATACCTAGTATACCATCCCTCTTTCACCATGATACCGCATCAAAAAAAGGATAACAATGTAGAATGTTTAAAGATTATGATATGATGAACCACTTCTTTTATCATAGTTACTATACACATGGTATACAAACATTTTTTAGCGAAGAGACTTTTAGACATATGACCAAGATACTAGGAGGAAGAAGACCATGGAAACAATAGAAGCGATTAAAACAAGACGAAGCATCCGAACGTTTTCTGATGAGATGATCCCTGAAGAGCAACTCACTCAGATCCTTACCTGTGGAATGTATGCTCCCTCAGCTGGAAATCAACAACCCTGGCAGTTCATTCTTATTCAAGATAAACAAGTCCTCCGAAAGATACCTGATATCCATGAACATGCACACATGATGTCGATGGCTTCTGCAGGGATACTTGTCTGTATCGATTCATCTCTTGAGAAACATAAGAATATGGCGGTACAGGATTGCTCTGCAGCTACACAGAACATCCTTCTTGCAGCTCATGCACTAGGTATCGGAAGCTGCTGGCTTGGAGTCTACCCACGAGAAAAAAGAATGACTGAGCTTCGAAAGATGTTAAGAATCCCTGATAGCATTATACCTTTCTCATTGATAGCTCTTGGTATCTATAGCGAGAAAAAAGAACAAGTCGAACGATTCAACATACAACGGATACATACGGAGATATGGGGTCAACACTAAAAACAAAGTATACAAAAAACATTTCTATCAACAAAAATCAAGGATTAAGACATTGAACTATTCAAGTTTATTGATCAAGGTCATGATCTTATTATAGTTTTCTTGGATTATCTCTTTATGTCTGAACATCATTGCATATTGCTTACATTGATCAATCACATTAGTGAGGGATTCCTTTGTGGGATTATTAAAATCACCATTGGTCTTATGAAAAAGATTTTTGATGAACACGCGGACATGGTTGTATTTTACTTCTTTTTCTTCGGTATCGGTGGAGAAATCCTGCTGATTGAACAACCCATCAAGGACCTCTGAATCAGCTTCGAAAAAACATTGGATTATTGCATCACGCACCATATGTGGAGTAATGGCCTCCTGGATATTTACTCCATAAATCATCTCTGATTCACCCATTTATCTCACCAAATGATGATGAATCATCCAATATAAATCATTTACGACATTACTGAAGAAGAACCTTTGAAGCTAAGAAAAAAGATAGGATTTCCTGATACCTTCTTCATATATGGTTCAATAAGGGATATTTTTCCTAGCTACGATCTAGATAAAAAGAACAATGATTTAAAAGGCTCTGGTGATGCTATAAAACGCAATGCGTCTTACAAAACTGGTCCCAATCATCGGAGCAATCATACTCTTATTCATTCTCTCCCAGCTTGACCTCGCCCAGATCAAGACAATATTCCTAGAACTCCCACCATTTGTTGCATTGCTCTCGCTGTTTGCATTCATCCCTCTTCTCCTTATTGCGACCATTCAATGGCGTATACTTCTAGCTCGTCAGAAGATACCAACAAGCTTTCGATACTGTATAACAAACTTCTTCATTGGTTACTTCTACGGGTTCATTACACCAGGAGGGTTTGGAGGATATACTCGAACCATCTATCTTTCTAAAAAGACAGGAGCCCCTCTGGCTCAGTGCGCATCAAATATTATCACGTACAATGCCATAGAATACCTTGCCTTGCTATCCATAGGTCTCATAGGCGCTCTTGCCCTAGGAAGCATCTACCCTAATTTGTTGATAATTACAGTTTCGCTCTTATTTGTCATCATCATCCTCTACCTCTTATTCTTTCGATCGCCACATGCACATCAGCTCATTCAAAAGATAGGATCCTCGAGATTCCTTTTAACTATACCCTCAACACTGACACAATCCCTTGATACGTTTCATAAGGATCTCCCATCGCTAAAGGATATGATACCACCGTATGGTCTTTCGCTCTCTGGTTGGATGCTTAAATACATTATCCTCTATGGTCTTGCCCAGTATTTCAATATACAGATACCATTCATTTATTTCATCCTCATCATGGCGGTTGCCGATGTCATCGCAAGCATCCCTATCTCTATTTATGGTATAGGGACTCGTGAAGCAGCACTGATCACGTTATTCTCTGTTCCAAGGTTTACTAATGGAGTGCTCTTTAGCCATGAACACATCGTTAGTTTCTCATTGTATTGTTTTATCATCCTCTGGCTGATACCAAGTAGCATAGGAATGATCATTACCCTTTCTGAATCAAGAAAAAAAGGAATCTATGATCTAGAGGATGATACGAACTGCGAATATTTTGAACGATATATGAGACGATTCACATATCTGTATAGACAACTAGCGACAACTGTGAAGACCTATGCTGATGCCAAAATAAACCCTGTTATCATCGATCTAGGTGTAGGCCCTGGCTTATTATCCAAAGAAATCAAGGATATACTACCACAAGCAACAGTTATTGGTATCGATCCGATAGACAACATGCTACAAAGAGCAAAAAAGAACGCAGATATTGAAACAAGAAAAGGGAGTTCAGAAAGTATACCTCTTGATGATGCCTCGGTCGATATTGTCGTTACCCGTTTCAGTCTTACCTATTGGAAGAACCCTCAGAGATCATTTAAAGAGATACACCGAGTATTAAAACCTGGAGGAGTTCTTATAATTGAAGCTTTGAACAAGGACTTACCCGCTTATAGATTACTATGTATTACATTCCACATGATCCTTAAAAGATCTCGGTTGAATGTCGCTCGATACCATAGTGATGCATATAAAACAGCATATCGACTCAAAGAGGTAAAAGGATTTTTTGAAGATACAGGGTTTACCGTTATAAGTACAGAGTACAAGAAGAAGGATTGGAGATATGTCATCGTTGGGGAAAAAAACGAACCTTCCAAATAATGTATATTGATCTAAAGAAAGATACTGTGGGAAAACCCTTTTGTATAGTATGAATATCTACTATTATTTCAAAGGTCTATCTTTATTTTTGTTATTCAGATTCATGTTATTACTTAGTCTTTTATTATCAAGCCATCGTACAACATCGTTACACACCACGGGTATGTTGCCAATTTGGCAATGGTTCTGTGCTTGAGTCTTTGTAGTGTAGAGGATCCCTTGTACCGATCGGGCGTTTGGTAAGGCGTTCATATTTATCTTATGCATTTTCTTAGGGATGAAATGATCTTGAGCGCTAGAAAGGAAGAGAATGTCTTGAGTGATATGTTGTGGTTGTAGGTTTCTAATGTTCATATCTAACATCTTCATTGAAGCTTGTAAGGGATCGTTTATTTTCGTAATATACATCGAATTTTCAGCAAACCATCGATGATGAGCATCTTTTTTCATCTTCTTTTTCAATTGGTTGTTGGTAAAATCTGGCAGATGCAAGAATAATTTCAAAATATTCCGGGAAAAAAATCCAGGTATCTTCCAGTAATCAACAGCTCCTCCCGAGGATATCACCTGGCTGATACGTTTTTCAAAAGCTGCGGCTCGTAAACAGAGATGCCCACCCATGGATATCCCATAGATCGCGACGTCTTCTAGTTTAAGGTGATCAAGTACTGCTTTTGTTGGTTTCTCCCATTGTTCATCCCACCCGAGATCATAGATTCTTCGTGCTCCTCCCTGACCAGGTCCTTCAAAAGCAACGATATCATATCCTTGGTCTGAGAGGATCTTCATCATAAAATAGAATTCTTCGATGAAGGAATCGAATCCTCCATGTATCACGATGGTCCCTTTTTTTTCCTGATTCTCGGTGGCAAGGATAAAACCTGGGAGATAACTCTGTTGATAAGGTATTTTTAATCGTTTGAGGCAATCATGTTTAAAAAGAGTATAGAACATGTTGATAAAAGTGGTATAACATCTGAGTTTATCGGGGTCGTCCTTGTTGATATAGAACTCTGCTCCTCGATAATAGATACAGGCATTCTTCATTCGTTGGTCCTGTTCTGCTTCTTTAGCGAGATCTAAAAGGACGGTTTTCCAATCGGTAAATTTCTTGATGCGTTTTCCTGCTTGTTTCATGTCCATATAGCGGGCAAACCCTAGTGAATGCCATCGGTTGAATTGAAAATTATATACTTGATTTGGGTGAAACGTATGATACCCGATAGGAAGATCATATGTTTGGTTTATCACGTTTGTTTTCCCTCGAGTATGTTTTTCATATTGTTTGCTTCAATGGCAACATGTTCATTGACATCTTGTATCATTTTTAGATTCCTTTGTTTGAAGAGGGTTCTAGAAAGTGGTTTGAATTTCAGATACGTTATATGTGTAAATGTTGCATATGATGTCGTATCTTTAAGTATCATTTCTATTTTTTCTGTTACAATTGACATGGGGAAATGAAATCTCATCGTTATCTTTTTCTTTGGAACTGATTCAGCTATCCATCCCTTATATTTCACCATATGGCCCATCATGTATTGTTCTGCGTTAAACGTTGATCCTTCTGAAAATGGTTCACCTTTAGTCCAAATGAATTTGATGTGATCCTTTGGATGCCAGGTTTGGTAATTTTTTTCAATATGGGTTAAAAAATCCCAGATTTGTTCAGAAGTTGTCTTTATCTCTATTGTATGTGTTAATTCCATTTTTTTCTTTATCTTCATTTGCTCCATATCCATACCTCAGTGTTGTTTGCCACCTTTTCGTTTATATTCATCTATAAGAGTGTCCTTGTCAGCACATAGTATCTTTTCTAAAAAATCAAAGGTCGCTCTGAATTTGTTGTCGATGTCTTTGTTGTTCGTATCAGTGTGATATATTCCTTGAAGTAACATAGCGGAGATACCGGTGAATGCCTGTGCTGCTTCCATAGGGTACTTTGTCTTGAATACTCCTTCTGTTATTCCTTGTTTGATGATCTTTGTGAGTGGTTCTATCGTCATTGTTGGAAGTCTTCGTTCGAATTTAAGATGAAGATGAGCATTTTTGTCCTCGTGGATGTACTGCATTAGGCTATAGCGATTTGTTCTAAAGGTTGATTTGAATACAAAAACGCTGATTATTTTTTCGATGGCAGTTGGTCCGTCTTCGTTTGCAATTCTATTCATTGTGTCAATGGTATACTCAATATATCTATCGATGATTGAATCTAATATCCTTTCTTTGGTTTTAAAATAATAATAGAATGTTCCTTGTGCGACATGAGCTTTTGCTACAATGTCTGATACCGCTGTTTTATCATATCCCTTTGTTACAAAGAGTTCTTCTGCAATATCGATGAGTTCTTTTTTTCGTTCATCTGGTTTTTTTGTAATGCGAATAATACATCACCAATTGACTGATTATCAGTCAGTATATTATTTTGTAAGTATTTAAAAGTTGCTCTGAACTAAAAAAGGCAATCATGAGTTATTTCCCCTATCTCATTTGTTACTTTATGCTAAGAGATCCCTAGAACTCCTCTATTTACAGACAAATATCGAAATTTATAGAGCATTATTATACTTACAACGACTTTTGATTTTGTAATCATTGCAGTTTTAATAAACCAACAAACGTTCATTGTGTTAGGTTTTTGAATATACACTATTTACTGATTACTGTGGATATGTGTTTCTTCTTGAAATTGTAAAGAGTACAACTACTAGAAAATCTGGTATATACACAAGTAATAAAAAAAATAAAAAAAAATGGTATCGTTAAATAGGGGCATAAATGTCAGTAAGTGTTTCCTCACTGCCCACCTCTTTTGGATCATTTAAATAAACTTCTCGAGTTGGGCCAGTGATTGTTTTTCCATTTTGTTTCAGCCATTCAAATAATGTGTTATATGCTATTTCGCATTTTTCATAGGGTCCTTTATACGTTATCTTAGCCATCTTTCCACCAGGAAGTTCATAGATCTTCATCTCATTTGTTTCCTCAACATCTTTTGAGATAGGTATTGCTACTTCCACATCGGCTGTTCCATTTCTATCGGCTTCCATTACTTCATCGACACAGGTCTCGTGACATATGAACATTGGAGGACCGCAGCAAACATCCATGCCAAATTGCATGATATGTGGAAAAAGCTGCTGTAACATCCCTGGGATTAGATTTTGATATCTTCCTTTTTTTCTCATTCCAATGACTTTTTGATTTGGTACTTGTACTATCATCACTTCATCCATTTTTTTTCACCTATTTTTTTCTAC
>JARVGL010000055.1 GCA_029762575.1 Thermoplasmatota archaeon
AGCGGTAGGGCGTGTTCTTTTCAATCGATCTGCTGTTTTTTCGATATTCTCTTTTCCAAGGACCATACCATAGGCTGCTGCAGCACCAATTGCTGGAGCACCTCGCACTACCATCTCACTTATCGAAAAACATACTTTTTCAACGGTTGTTGCTTTAAAGAGTTCGATGTTTTCTGGTAATTTCCGTTGATCGATGAAATATAGCGTATCGTCTTTGAACCATAATGATTGTTGTTCCTTTCCCTCGATCTTCATTTCATCTACCTCTATCATGGAATAATCTTTCTTTTATCTTATCGATAGTCTCTGCTGTTATAAGCACACCTGTTTCTTGAATATGGATTATTGGTTTCTTTTGCAAGCTCTTCAACACCATTTTTGCCGTATCTAAGATGGTTCTTCCCTGCTGCACTGTTTCATACATCGTTTGTGGAATCTGTACTGATTGTTTAAATGTCTGTATGAATACAAGTGAGGTTATCTGAGGTTTTGCATGATGGATGAGCCAGTGAAGAGGGGTAAGTGAATGAGGTTTTGCTGGCCCAATATAGAGAAGAATGTTGTTGATAGGATCATAATCGACGATTTCAATGAAAGCATCTCGAGATAGATGATTGATCGGATGAGCAGGCGTATTAATGATAACGCGTTTTCCATAGGACATGCTTATAAGAGTTTCACTCTCTTTTTTTTGCTTGAAAAATTGCTGATGAAGATATATGCCAAGTTCACAGATCTGTGGGATAAAGGGACAATTGCTTTCCTCAGCAGATAAAGTGAACAACTTCAATGGGACGTCATTTTTATAGGCCATGTTTCCACCATGCTATTTTTATTAAATAAGAAGCACGGTTCAGTATCTTTCGATGTACTTAAATACCAGTATATTTATTTGTTTATGCTAACAAAGGATGGGATACCTTGAGGGTTCTTACTCATACACTGAATAATGATGTAATTGATAAGAGATGTGGTTATGATTATGGGATTGACCATATTAATAATCATATTGCTCTGGAGGAGATGTGATGGGTTCTTCTACCGATCCGCAAGGTTCCTACCAATATGGATCCGTTGTAGACGAACTCAACGATCTCATCAAGAACCAACCTGAACAAGAATCACTTCCTGAAGAATTAAACATTCCTTTAAAAGAGGAGTCAGGAGATAGTGGGAGCTCAGCAACAGGAATCCAAGAATTCGATTCTCTTCTCAATGGTGGCTTTCCAACTGGTGCGGTCGTCCTTCTTGCAGGATCATCAGGAAGCGGAAAAACAATTTTCTCCTTTCAATGGCTTTTTGAAGGGATACAACAAAACGAACCAGGTCTCTATATCTCTTTGACGGAACCATTGTTCAAGATAGTCCAAAACCTAGAGAAGATGAGTTTTTATGATCGTAATGCAATTGAACAAGAGAATCTAAAAATACTAGATCTACGGGAACGATTTTCAGGATCAGGTTATAATCCAAAGGAGATAATTGAATATATTGAAGCTGAAGTAAAATCCACCCATGCGAAACGATTATGTATTGATTCAATCACTGCAATTGCCTATCAATACAATGATAAATCCCAGATAAGAACGTTCATCTTTGAGCTTGGTAAGATCCTTGCAGCCCTTGGATGCACTACGATACTTATAAGTGAGGTCTCTGCTCCTGATAAATATTCCGTATATGATGTAGAGGAATTCATTTCTGATGCAATCCTCAGATTTGACCAAATTCGGGTAAAGGATGAGTTCCAACGGCAGGTAAAGATCATTAAAGTAAGAGGAAAAAGTTTCTCTTCAGAAGCAATACCAATGAAAATATCAGGTGATGGTATCCATCTTTATCCTAAGATTAAACCTATTTTATCTCATGGTTCCCTAAACGAACGACTTTCAACAGGTAACCTCGTGCTCGATGAGATGTTATATGGTGGATTGGTAAAAGGGTCAACTACCCTTGCGGTTGGTGCCACAGGAACAGGTAAGACGTTGTTCTGTCTTCATTATCTTATGGATGGACTACAGAAAGGACAACACTCCGTGTACTTCGGTTTTGAGGAGAGCCGGGAACAACTTATCAGAAACGCGAGAAATTTTGGATGGGACCTTGAAGAATTTGAGCAAAAAGGTTTACTATCAATCCGCTGTTTTTATCCAAATGATTGTCTTTTGGAAGAACATTTTAAAGATATTCGAAATATCATTGAAGAAAACAATATCACCAGATGTGCGATGGATTCACTGTCTGCCTTGGCCCACACGTTTGATGAGACAAGTTTCTCAAGTTTCTCTGTTCGATTGAACGGTTATTTGAAATCAAAGGATGTTACAACGGTCTTTACTGCAACCTCTGGATCTTTGATTGGTGCTGCTCAACTCGCTGAATATAATCTCTCAACACTAACAGATAGTATCATCATGCTCCGATATGTGGAAATGCAAGGAAGCCTTGAATCTGTTGTAAGTATTGTAAAGATGCGGGGTAGCCAGCATTGTAAAAAACTACGGCAGTATCAGATAACTTCAGAAGGCATCGTAGTTGGGGATCCGTTATCAAACTATGAAGGTGTGATGACTGGAGTAAGCAAAAAGATACGGGAACTTCAAGAAGAAAGTGAACGTTTACGAAATATTATACAAGAAAAAGAGCGAACTGAAGCAGAGTTACGAAAACTAGCGATGGCGATGGAACAAAGCCCCACCTCTATCGTTGTTACCGATGTTCATGGGACAATCGAATATGTAAATCCTTCTTTTTGTAGAATAACTGGGTATTCAAAGGAGGAGGCAATCGGACAAACTCCAAAGATATTGAAATCGGGAGAACAAGAACCTTCATTTTATGAGGAACTATGGAATACCATAACATCAGGGCAAGTATGGCGAGGGGATTTTCAAAACAAAAGAAAAAATGGGGAACTTTTCTGGGAACAAGCATCTATCTCACCAGTGAAAAACAAGAATGGAGAGATAAGTCATTATGTTGCGGTAAAAGAAGATGTCACCCAACGTAGGATTGATGAGGAAAAACTAAAGAGAAGTGAGGAACAGTTCCGTGGCATCTTCGAATCATTACAGAACCTCTATTATCGAACAGATATAAATGGGGTCATCGAACTTGTCAGCCCTTCAATTAATCAGTTAGCTGGATATACCCAGGATGAACTTGTTGGACATAATGTGCTTGAAGTGTATCATGATGCTGAGGAACGAAAAGCGTTTCTTCACGAACTCAAAGGTCAAGGAAAAGTCCAAGGTTTTGAGATCCAACTCTTACGAAAGAATGGAGAAATCGCTTATACATCGGTTAATGCCCATATCATTTTTGATGATAACAATAACCCTATCGGTGTCGAAGGAACGATAAACGATATCACGGAACGAAAGAAAATGGAGGAACAAATCGCTGAGAGCGAATATCATTTCAAATCCATCTTTGCAAATGTCCAAACAGGTATCATCCTCATTGATGCTAAGACCCATATCATTTCTGATGTTAATCCTGCGGCGGCAGCAATGATTAAAGCCTCAAAAGAGGAGATCATCGGGAATCTGTGTCATAAATTCATTTGTCCTGCCGAACAAGGACATTGCCCTAAAGAAAATAATGATAAGCCCATTGAGAATTCTGAGCGATGTATCTTACGGAGTGATAATGAAGAAGTACCTGTGTTAAAGACCGTTGTTGATGTAAATATGTATGGGAAACCATATTATCTGGAGACTTTTGTTGATATATCTAAACAAAAACAAGCGGAAGCAGATCTTAAGAAAGCCAAAGAAGATGTTGAGACTATACTAAATGCAGCAGCAGATGGTATTCGTATCGTTGGCAAAGACCTGCGCGTCAAGCAAATGAACCTAACAATGGCAGAGATGGCAGGAGTAAATATTGAGGAAGGGACTGGAATGAACTGTTCAGAGATGTTTCCCTCTGATGCATGTGGGACAGCGGACTGTTCATTAAAGCGGGTGTTGGAAACCGGGGAGACCATTCAACGAGAATCAATTAGAAAACGTCGTGATGGAAAAGAGATCGCAGTCTTAGAAAAAGTGATGCCCTACAAAGATAGTAATGGTGAGATAATCGGCATCATTGAAGATTTTAGAGATATCGAGATCATAAAGCAAAAGGAAGATGCATTACGAGAGGCCCAACAGGTTCTATCTCTTATCAATAAACAATTAAAACAAAAGGTTCAGCAGCAGATACAAGAATTCTCAGATGAGAAGAACAGATATATGGCACTTATTCAGAACGTCCCCCAAAGCATCTTTCAAAAAAATACGATGTTACAGTATGTGTTTGCTAATAATAATTTCCTAAAGAATCTGAATATGGATATACATGCTATCTCTGGTAAAACAGATTGGGATATTTTCCCTGAGGATCTCGCTTCAAAATATGACAAGGACGATAAACGTATCCTTGAAACCGGACAGGTGTTACGAACAACAGAGTCTTTTTTAAAAGGCGGGGAATATGTCGAGGTTATGACGGTCAAAGCACCTATTAAGGATGATGAAGGGAAAATCACTGGTATCTTAGGTATTTTTTGGGAAAGCTCCGAAGAACAAAGTATGGAAAATCCTTCAAATAACTCTGTTGAAAGGCCGAAAGGAGGTGAAGACCATTAATGCAGAGTCTCTTATAGACATAGATAAACAACCACCAGATTTCACAGAATTTGATACGTTAGGAATTGGGTCTGTAGTCATGATGGAACATCCTGCAGAGAACTATTTTTTCCATAACTCCCATCTCATTAAACATTTGATCGATCATGGTTATTCAGGTATCTATATCAGTTTCCAACGACCGTATACTAACGTATCTTCAAGGCTTAGGTCTGAAGGTATCGATATCGATAGGTTGAAATTCATCGATGTCGCAGCTGTTTTCTCAGGAGAGCATCAAGAACAAGATGATCATTGTATAAATATAAATGAACATATCGAGATAGATGACCTCGTCAGAGCGATATATACGTCGCTGCCAAGTCTACCAAGTGAGAAACGATTCATCTTTATAGATTCATTGACGACGATTGCTTTATATAAACCCTTGTCTGAGACCATGCGTTTTTCAGAATTCCTTGTTCACACTGTTCGTAACAAAGAGCAACCGGTCACCCTCATTTTTAACGTAGCCCAAGACCTTTCTCAAAAACGCTTTATTCGAGATGTTGCATTTCGTGTAGATCATGTCATCAGGGTTGATTAATCATGGAAGAGGTAGAGACAGTAGACTATACAAAGGAATTTGATGATCTTCCTTCTGGATGGATCGTTCTTCTTGAGACCTCTGCGGAGAAAGCTTTAGAGATCTCTCTTTCAACCATTCGCTATTTGATCGATAAAAAACAATATATTGGGATCGTAGTCTCGGCAAGTAGACCCTATAAGAATATCACCCAGCTCTATCAGCAAAAAGGTATTGATACTAATAAGATACTTATCATTGATTGTATCTCAAAAAGTCAAAGCATCAATCTAGAGAATGCAGGTAACGTCCTCTATCTCGATGCAGTTTCCGATCTGACAAGTATCTCCTTAGCAGTAAAAGGAAGCATGGAAAAGATCCAGGGTAACAAGTTTGTATTTATCGACAGTATCACTTCTATGCTCATCCATAACGAACCAACTGTATTTGCGCGTTTCATTCATGGAGTATTAACTAAGATGCGTATCAGTGGGACCTCTGGGCTTCTTATAAGTCTTGAAAGAGAGACCGATAAGGATATTCGCGCAGAGATAGCTCAGCTCTGTGATAAAATTGTGAGGTTGTAAGATTATGGGCCAGCAGAACAGCCAAACCGTTTCATCGATTGATCTAGCGGAGATCACATCTTCTATAAAGAAAGAATTGAAACATTCTGAATCATCTTCAGAGCCCTCTGATTCAATGGGGGCTTCAACACCTTCTGAAGGATTTATGTATACAGGTATAAACGGTTTTGATAAACTCCTAAAGAAAGGTATACCAACTGGTTTGAACGTTTTAATAGAAGGAAATGCAGGATCTGGGAAAACGATATTTGCATTACAACTCCTTTTCCATCATGCAAATAAAGGGAAGAAATGTCTTTATATCAGTTATGAGGAATCAGTGGAGCGACTTATTCAACATATGAAGGATTTTGGATGGGACCCTGATCCTCTTATCAAGAACGGTACGCTTACCATAAAACGATATCTTACAAGTGATATCTATTATGAGCAAGATCAGAGTCGTGAGGGTGGGGTGCAAGCGATGATGGCTCGGGATAGTGATCATATGATGCTTGACCTGGAACCATTCATCATTGGATCAGATGGATTCAACCCAGATATCACAGTTATTGATTCACTGACCGCTATCTCATCAACCTTTCTAGGAAAAGATAGACATTACCGTTTTTATCTTGAACGATTGTTCAGGTTCCTTGAGAATCTTGAATGTACAACATTTCTTATCACTGAGCCAACGACAAATATGTTAGGGTCTCAGATGCAAACAAGTTGTGAACGATTCCTTGCAGATGGTATCATCGCTCTCTATAATGCTAGAAGAGGCGCCATCCGTGAACACGGTGTCGAGATCCTCAAGTTACGGGGTGCGCCCCATGAGAAAAAGATAGCTGCCTTAAAAATCACTAATGAAGGTATCCAGGTATTTCCTGAGCAAGAAGTGTTTGGTGATGTTGATTCCTAACGTATCTTACGTTATCCACCCTGGAGATATTTGAGCTTTAAGTGTTTTCTTGTAGAGAGAACACGTGTTTTCAGAAGCATACGAGATAGTAACAGTGTTCTGTATGGTAGAAACATCGATTGTGTAATCCTGACCATAGATCATTGCTGCATCAGTTAAGGTCTCATTCATATAGTTACTCCAAGAGTTTGGGTGTTGGGTTGCTATCCTAAGAGTTGTGATATTTGTTAGAACAAGGGTTTGATCGAGAGCGGGGTCGTACTGTGTACGTATCAAGGTCGTGTCATAGCCATTTGTAGATGATTTTCGTCCAACACTTGTCACATTTACAAGCGTCATGATCATGTCTTTATTTGTTTGATTCTGTAGATAGAAAAAAGGTGGTGAAGATAGAAAACTACCTTCTCGTTGACTAATGATGACGGCTCCACTCTCGTAAAGATATGTTTGATCGACATAATAAGAATTTTGTGATTGATACCGTATACCATTGAGAACAAAGATATGAGAATGACTTATATTTTCAACAAAAATAGTAGTACACTCTTCATATACGGAAAGAGTGCCACTAGCACGACTCGATAGAAGATAAGGTATCTTCTCGCTACCAAGTTGTATTGGTGAAGAGATAGAAGGATTCACCGTCTGATTTGTTCCAAGAAGCTGGAGGTCTATAGCAAATTTCATCTGAGAGAACTGCCCTGAGACCACATTCATATGTTCTGATTCTATCTCCTCCATCCATTGAGGGACATAGACTGTTTGTATGATTGCAAAGATACTGATGAAGAGGCCAACGAGTAGGATAGATGTTACAATTCCTACAACTGCACTTGAATCATCTTTCATATGGCGTGTATTCTTTTTTCTTTTATTCATATTCTCTCTCCTAAAGAGTATTAAATGGCTTTTATTGAGTATAGAGCAACATAACCTCCTCTGCGGTTAACGCTCTGTCATAGATGCCTATCTCATCAAGACGTCCAGTGAAATAAGAGCTTGATCCATTGCCACCGATGAGAAGAGGATTAGCGGGGGTACCATGAGTTCCCCAAGTGGGGCCTATCTGTCCATCTAGTTCCCCGTTGATATAGAGCCGGATGATATCATCCCCGATACTTGTATCTTCTACGGTAAATACTACATGCGTCCATGAGTTTCGAGGAGCAGCAGATTGTGAATCAATGTTTGCATACCCATTGATATGAACCCTGATCTTATTTCCACCGATATAGGAACAAGTGAATTGACTCTGTCTTGTGAGAAAAGTCCGCCATTGTACGGTACTAGGTGTCGGATAGATCCAAAAAGAGATACTGAAATTATACGCTAATGCGAGAGACTCATCATATGCGACATTCACAGAGGAATCCTGCGCAGCATCAAAAGAGAGAGCACTTCCTGAAATGCCCTGTGTCCAGGTTGCACTATCAATTGTCCCATGGTTATCACCAATGGAATCATAGGCGATGGTGCCTGTGTTCTCATTGAATTCCCATAATGCGAGAGGATTATCATCTTCAGATGGTTTCGTTGAATCATATATGGCCGCTATCTCTTGGCTTGACAATGCATAATTATATATTCTAGCATCATCGATGATACCTTGGAAATCAAAACTATTGTCACGAGCAAGCCCAATTCTCAATGGATTTACCGTATCTATTGTTTTACTACCGATACTATTATTGTTCTCTTCTACTCCATCGACATATATTCTAAGGGTGGACCCATCATAGGTCCCAACGATATGATGCCAGACATCATCATCGATATCGCTAGATCCTGTCAACGTATCGCCATTGATCCTTATCCAAGCAGTACCCGTTGGGGAGATGTAGAGATTATATCCATCATTAATAGCATCTCTTTTATCGATGATTGCTCGATGATCTGTTGTAGGCCCATGTTTAACCCAAGCCATCAATGTTAGCTCAATAGGGTTAAGGGTTAGATTATCTGCAACTTCAACGTAATCATTTACCCCATCGAAATATAATGCGCTTCCATTAACCCCTGTGGTCCATGTTGGGCCAATGATCGTTCCATCATTATCACCTGCGGAATCATAGGCTATGGCTCCTTCTGCCTCATTGAATTTCCAATGTGCTACAAGGATATTATTTTGTTCATCCTGTGTGTTTGTTTGAAGATATAACGTCTGGATCTCCCCAGCAGAGAGCGATCTATTATAGAAGGAAACCTCATCGATGACACCATTGAAGTTTCGACCAACTGTTGAGTATTTGCCGATGAGTAATGGTTCTGATGATGCGGTAATCGAGCCAGTCCAAGAGATGCTGTTCTCCAAGGATCCATTGACATAGATCTTGACCGTCTCGCCATCATATGTTCCAACCACATAATACCAGATATCCTGGATGGGGGCGGTTGTGCTTCTTAGATGACGACCTCCTCTAGATGTTTGAATTCCAAATTCGAA
>JARVGL010000056.1 GCA_029762575.1 Thermoplasmatota archaeon
TTTCATTCTACGCGATTATAATCAGATCGGATAAAGTGACCAGTTAGGGAAATGATAATTGATTAATAACAGTTTTGTATCACTTCCATAATACTATTCATAAACGTGTAATCTTCTTTTATTTTGTAATGCGGAGATTAATAAAATAGAATTGATTCATTAGAGGTATTCATTGTCAAGCCAGTATATGATACATGCATTCAATTATATTGGTTTGGTTCAATAGTGTGTCATTCTTTATCATTTGATGATGTCAATGATTGCTATTTTCTCTAAGATGAGTTTCTCGTATCTCTGTTCCGAAACCGTGTTTATCTCTTCTTGGCTAATGCCAAAGTAACGTAGTGTGTTTATAGTCCCATTAAGCACTATATCATTTTGGGTGATATGCATATGGGAAAAAAACATATGAAGGATATTTTCTTTATTTTTTTTCGGTTTCAATCGATGGATAATGATGATTGCTATATTATTTAGACCACTATGGATCCCCATTTTTGGAATAGCTATCTTTAATTGTCTTTCGCCAGAAATATAGAGGAACAGCTCCATCTCAATGGACCTAGTCACCATTCTTTTTTCCTCTTCTGATCGAATTGCATGATGAACTGCAGAGAGCAGGTGGGTTTTACCATATATTTTCTCTGCATTGAAAACTTGGATTATGACATCATGTTTGTTTGCGAATTGTTGAACACTATTGATAAACAACTCTTTATCCTCAATAGTGCAGGTTCCACCGGCAAGAAGTATTGGTAGTGGTGTTTCCATAGCTATTCCTCCTCGTTATATTCTGTTAGTCTTCTCTTGCTTTCATCAAATGATTCGCCTAATTGATCCTTGATACGTTTTGCAATCCGTGGGCCTATTGTTTTTACGTTGCCTAGTTCTTCGATTGAGACTTTTCGCAGATCATTAATAGATCTTAGATTGTGTTTGTATAATGCTCGTGCTCTTACTCGACCGATACCTTTTAAAGAGATCAAATTCAAAAGATCCTTTTTACATCCATAGTGAATGCGAATGCCTAACCCAGTTAAGAAGGGGACAAGTGGGAAATTATACATCCGAGCAAATTCCCTTGTTGCATGTGTCAGCCATTCTCCTGCTTGAACAATGCTATGGATATCTCCTGGACCGATACTGTAACATGATATTAACTGTTCCTCTGTTTTCTCTTCAATCCAATCATTCAATAATAATGCAGTTTTCATATCACTCAAAAACCACTCATACTCTGTTGATGAACTCTCCGGGACGTCCAAGAGAAATGAATCTTTTAGTTCATCAACTTGTTCGTCAACCCATCCATCGCTTCGTCGTAGGTATAATGATCGAACATCGGGTGTTGAACAGATAGCATGAAGGAAAGATATCTCCGTTGAATGTTTTGTTTGAGATTGTTCCAACGCGGTTCTTAATTGAACTGCAGACAATGGGTCAATGTATAGAGATGAAGTCCTTTGGCCAAAGATAGTTGCATTGAGAGAATCAGTATTTTTTATAACAAATCCGTTATCAATTAGGAAGTTTATGGTTTCATTGATAGAATCGTGTAATGTGGACGTATCTGCTTGATATGAATAAAAAGTCCTATCAATGAACTCATAGATCTGTTCAATGGTTTCGACAAAACCAGTGGCTATTGCTGCGAGAAGATGCATACGGAGGGCTGC
Organism: Thermoplasmatota archaeon; assembly: GCA_029762575.1. Taxonomy (GTDB): domain Archaea; phylum Thermoplasmatota; class E2; order DHVEG-1; family DHVEG-1; genus EX4572-165. Next base: position 1,677 of record JARVGL010000056.1, read on the forward strand.
TTGATTCCCTAGCTTTGAATAGATAGGTTCAGCCTCTCCATGGATATATCTTGCTAAGATATGATTCTTTTGTTTTTCATCTTTTGCAATGGTAAGTGCTTCGCCAAACGAATCATATCGTGGCCGTCCGGCTCTTCCTGCTTGTTGCTTATATTCAAGAACAGGAATAGGACTCATACCAAATGTGGTATCATATCTCCATAGATCTCTTATTATAACACGCTGTGCGGGGATGTTCACACCTGCAGCTAGTGTAGGTGTTGCAACAATACATTTTATCAATCGTTGCTTGTATGATTTTTCAATGATCCTTCTTTGATGACTTGAGAGACCTGCATGATGAAAGGCAAGACCTGAAGAGATACAGCTTATGAGCTCGTCATCAATCGAAGTATGTTCAGCGTGATGCATCTTTACATCATCGATGATTGAACAAATTTGTTGGTGGTCCTCTCTAGTTACAAATGGTTTGACGGTGGAAGCAAGATTTTTAGAAACAGTGATAGTTGATCGTCGGGTGTTAACAAAAATCAATACTTGACCGTTTTGTTTAAGAGAATCCTGTACCAGTGTTGCTAGGATATCCTTACAAGTTCCATCTACAGGAACCTTTTTACCAGTATTATATTCTATAACCTTATTGAAAACAACCCCTTCCTTAAGGTCAACAGGTCGCCAATCCGATTGCACAAGAGTTGCGTCAAGCCATAGTGATAGTTCTGTTGCATTTTGGATGGTTGCTGAGAGAGCGACTATCTGGGTTTGTGGATTCAATGCTCGGAAATGAGCGATAAGAACCTCTAAGGTTGGTCCACGGGTTGGATCATGGATGAGATGTATCTCATCTATGATGAGGACTTTGACTGATTGGATCCAACTAGCCTTATGTCGCAGGAGGGAATCCGCTTTTTCAGATGTACAAACGATGATATCATACCGAGAAAGCCGAGGGTCGGAATCATCTAGATCCCCTGTTGATAATCCTACGTGTAGTCCTAACTTCTCGAAAAGACAGAGCTCTTCATATTTCTCACGGGCAAGTGCGATAAGCGGGACAACATAGAGTGCTTTTCCTTGCTCCTTTAATAATTTGTTAAGTATTGTTATGTAAGCAACAAGGCTTTTACCACTTGCAGTTGGTATGGACAACACAAGGTTTTTTCCCATGATCACCTGTGGTATTGCTTCTTCTTGAGGTGGATAAAAGGAGTCAATTCCATGGTCGTGAAGGAACGTAAGGATCTTTGGATGAAGGGAAGTCTTATGAAGCCCCATGTGTTTCATGGGGGGTGTATGAGGGTTTTGAGTCAAAAACTTTATTCATGACCTGTAAAATAACATGGGTGATATCATGGGTCGAAGACAAACCATGCAGGAGAAGTATAAACAGCAGATGAAAGCCTATCGTAAGAAGCGTATGAAAGTGGAAAACACACCATTCTTACCACCTGATGGCAATGTATTAGTCATGGACTCGCTCAATCCCACAAAGACGTTGAAAGCTGAGGTTTTAAAAACCCAGGAGCGGCAGCATAGACAAGTTATTATTCATCTTGCATGTCCTGAATGCAATAGCCCTATGGATTGGGATAGCAATTGGGAAGCGTTCATTTGTACGAAACATGGAAAGAAATCCATCTATGAAATCGTATCAAATGATTGAAAAAAGTGCTATACTTAAGTATAGCATTGAGAATAACTGGTTGGTGATTAGAATCAAATGACCGAAGAAAAGATTGGTGTGGTACACCATTATTTCTCGAAAGTTGGTGTAGCTGCGATCAAGATACTGCATTCAACCCTCTCAGTTGGCGATTCTATCCATATTGTTGGTGCCCATACAGATTTCATCCAACAGGTCGAAACAATGCAGATTAATAGAAACCCTGTACAAATGGTGAAAGCAGGTGATGATGTAGGGATAAAAACAAAAGAAATCGTTCGTGAACATGATATTGTATATAAAATAGTTGATTGAAATGAAAGTGGAGTGAAACCATGAAGGAATTAGCAGAAGTAAGAACATTGAAAGTGAACCGATACATCATTATTGATGATGAACCATGTAAGATACTAAGTATTTCAACTTCAAAACCCGGAAAACACGGAGAAGCAAAAGCAAGGATCGAAGCAATTGGAGTATTTGACAGTCAGAAACGAAGCATTGTCCATCCTGTTACCCATAAGGTTCATGTCCCTATGATCGATAAACGAAATGCTCAGGTCATATCAATGATGGGTGATCATGTACAATTGATGGACCTTGAGACCTATGAAACATTTGATATGCCACTTCCTGAGGAATATAAAGATGCCATAGAGCCTGGTAAAGAGATACAATACCTTGAGGCCCTAGGGAGAAAAAAGATAACAAGGGCGTAATATTGCAGTTGTTCAACCTAACTCAAAGGTTCCAATCATGATAGAGAGCTTACCACAGGATCTACCAAGTTATTTTGCTGATGCTGAAACAAGTTATCCGGATTCCTTATTTGTTATCTTTGGCGTGTGTTATGATAAAACATCTACTTTTCGAAAAGGTTCTCGTCATGGACCTGAAGCTATTAGAACGGCGAGTTGGAATTTTGAATCATACAACCTTCTCACAAAAGTGAATTTTAAGAACTTACCGGTCCATGATTATGGTAATATCTTACTTGATGAATCTTGTTCTCCATCTGAGATGGTGCAAACGGTCAATACTGTTGCTGAACGATTCATGAAAGATGGGAAGGTTCCGATTCTTCTCGGTGGTGAACATTCCATTAGTCCAGCTGTCATTCATGCGTTTCCAAAGACAACAGCGGTTATCTCCTTAGATGCACATCTTGATTTTCGTGAGGATTTCAAAGGTGAACGAAATAATCATGCCTGTACGATCCGTCGGATATCCGATCATATCCCTGTTGACCATATCCTTGTTTGTGGAGTTCGATCTGCTGAGAAACAAGAATATGATGAAGCTACTGATCTTGGATTAGAGATTATCGATAGTGTTACGATTCATAAAAAGGGGACAGAACCGATCCTTTCAGCGGTTCAAAGGAAATTATCTCAAAAAGATATCTATCTAACGATCGATATCGATGCCGTTGATCCAGGTTTTGCACCTGGTACTGGTACCCCTGAACCATTTGGCATGATCCCTTTTCATATCCTGACACTCATCGATTCGATAGCTGATAGGCTTATTGGTTTTGATGTTGTTGAGGTTTCACCAGCCTATGATCACGGTGAAACGGCAATGCTTGCTGCAAAACTCGTTCGTTATGGTATCGAGCGGATAGCGCAGAAAAAAGGATTAGTTTAATATATGTTTACTTTATTCCACGGGGATATGCAGAATGAAAAGATTGCGGTCATCGCTCTTGTTGTTATCATTGTTGGAGCGTTATCGGCCTATCTATTAGCAACATATGGCGCAGATATACTAAATCCTCAACAAGAGCCACAGCTAGGCGTTGTTGAGATCGGAGATTGCATAGACATCAACTATACTGGGCGTTATGCATCAAACAATACTGTTTTCGACTCGTCTTATTCAGATGTCGAGAACAAGCTTGGTGGTACTCCATTACAGATTTTTGTGACACTTGATCCCACCCAAAGTCCTCCAGCGGAATATTCGACATATTCTCCTAATATTATCAAAGGTTTAATGAATGGTCTGATTGGTTTAAATGAAGGGGAGAGTTATACGATTGGTCCGATACCTCCTGAGGATGCTTATGGTCAAAAATTTGATGTGGATGATACGGTGCAAACAACTTCGTTTAATCAGAATATCTTTGATATTGATCTTTCACTAAATCAAACATTGAAGGTTATTGAAGCTACTGAGGAATATATCAAGATGGAATGGATTGATCTCCCAGAAGATCCTTTTACCATGACCTCATTGATCATCTATGCATCTTTGGATTTTGAGGATGTCGATCCGAACTATGAGGATATCATACTACTCTGTCCACTCTATAGCCTCTGGGAAAATGCAACAGAGATCGTATCTGTTTCGGATGACAAAGTAACGATTAGAACAACTCCAAATAAATTGACCGGACTAATGGATAAGATTGAACAGATACCTCTTGATCTCTATGGAAAAGATTATATCTTCATCTTCCCAAATGAGACCGAGGCATCATATACTGATGATTCTATCGTTATCACCTCTTCACCAGTTGAAGGAGAGATATATAATTATACAGGTCAAAACCCGTATGGCGGGATCATTCATTATGAGCTCTCCGTTCATAGAGTCACTGATGATAAGATCAATCTATCGCTTTTTGCTGTTGAATTCGATGAGAATATGTTCTTTGAAGTTAATCGAACTGTTTCATTTAATAGAACGTTTGAGGTTCCATTGATATACAATATGACTACTATGTTCCTTCAGCAAGCGTTACCTCAATTCTTATTTGATCTGGAACAAGTGGGATATGGTTTTGGCGATCTAGCTGGTGAATCTTTGCTCTTTGAGATAACGATTGAGAGAGTCTATAAGACTTCTTAAGAAGAGAGCTGATGTTTCACTTCCTCTTCAAAAGCGTGTAAAAACGCTTCTTCTTTTCCTTTTGGTATCGTTGCACCAGCTGCGATATTATGACCACCTCCGATACCATTGACCTGTAACGCTGCTTTTCGGATGACTATTGAGAGATCTAGACCTTTGTTTACAAGGTGTTGAGGTGCTCGAGCTGATGCTTTGATCTCAGTATCACTTTTCTCTGCAAATCCGACAAGAGGAAGATCGTTACGTGTCTCTTCATCATTGAGAAGCATATTTGTAACGATTCCTACTATTGTATCTCTGATACTTTTCTTAGCGTGAAAGAATTGAACATAGTCCCGTTGCTCAATACCTTCTGTCTTTGCGATTTGCACTCCTTCGACTAAGTTATGACGATGACCTCGTAAAAGAGATTGAGCTTTCTTTAAATATTCATCCCTATCACCTAAACATACCTGTAGACCAATCTCATATTGACCATATCGCGCTGTGGAATTAAGGAGAGTGGCGTATTCTTTTGCATCATGAAGTTCTACCCCTGGTGTCTCTTTTAAAAGACTATAGCTTTCCCCTATGATTCTTTTTACAGCGGTATGACCAAACCCTTTTGTTAATAAAAGTTGGGCGATATGGGATACGATCATTCTCTTTTCGTTTGTACATAGATCTATCCATCGGCGCCAGTTCTTACCATCTTTGCTGGGTATATGTAACGATGATAGTAGGGAGAGAGCCGCTGATTCTCTTCCAGATACATGAGGGATGATGGGATCATTTGCATATTGGAGCATTTTATAGATCGGGCGTGTTTCTCGGCCGAAATAACTAATGTCTACTTGTTTTTCCATTACTCTTGCCTTTTGTGCATCTGTGATGATATCTTCGTTCAGACCAACAAGTTTTCCATATTTCATATTCTGCAGGTCCCCACAAGCTCCAACAACGGCTAATGCTGAAAGGTCAAAGTTGTTAGGGTCAATGGTCTTTGATACAAGATAGGTAGCTCCAGCCCCGCTTAACTGAAGACTTCCATCGATTCCAAAAAGATGAGGGTTAAAATGATAGGGTACATCACTATCTTTTGTACAGCTATGATGATCTGTTATGATCATAGGAAACATTGGGTTTTTATTTGCAACACTGCTCCCAAGGTCTGTAAACCATACAAGATCATACTGTTTTTCATGTACCTGGTCCATTATAGTGGCATCAAGTTGTTTTACGAATTCAATAGTATGTGGTTTTTCTAATCGTCGTAACGTCTGAACAGCTATTGCACCAGCGGTCAAACCATCAGCATCGATATGTGTCACTATATGCACATAAGAAGATTTAAGTATTCTCTCCGACAGAGATCTAAGTCTTTCTAACACGAGTATAACACCAGATATATCTTTATTTTATATGATGGGTCTTGTGAATGTGCTTTCATCTCGTACACAATAAATAACTCCCATCTTACACCATCTAATCAAGGTATATATTTGGCTCATAAGAACTTTCTGTAAAAAAATAACCAAAAATATCAAGGAGGTTATATGGCATTGTTGAGATTACTTTAGAAATATGATTGGAAAAAAGGGAGGAGTTGTTTGAAACCAAAGGTAAATCGATGTAACATATTTTGATTCATCCGGGTTTTTGCTAAGGTGATTGGTAGTGGATCTGACCAGATACTTTCCAAGCCAGCTTCATCCTTTGCTTTGACCTTTATCTGGTATGAACCTTTGTTCTCCCATATATGCGATATAGTCACTGTTTGACCTGAGAGATAGGGTCCCACCCATTCGCTTATTGTTCCATCATCCCAATCGAATTGATAATAGATCCTATCGCCGTTGGGGTCATCGGTAGAGGAGCTATAGGAATAAGAAGTACCGGTAAGACCTAATGAGGGGCCTTGTGGAGTGAGGGGTTTGTTTGGAGGGTCATTATCAATGCTTATGACGATTATCTTAGTTTTCTCTGAAAACGGTGATTGTGCACCTAATGCATCCTCAGCCTTGACTTGGATATAATACGTCCCTGGATTCTGCCAGATATATGAACGTGATATTGTAACATTACTAGAGTAATATTCTGTCCATTCATCAATGGTTCCATCGCCATTCCAATCCCATCCATATCGAATATCATCACTCTCAGGGTCCAGTGTTTTCGTACTAAATGTGTTAGTGACACCATTTAGTGTATAGGTTGTTCCATTTGGTGGTGATGGTTGATAGGGTGGGTCATTTGATATATTTACTAGCAAAGGATCAGAGAAATCAGATTGAACACCATAGATGTCTTCAGCTTTCACTTTGACTAGATATGTTCCAGCGTATTCCCATTTATATGAGGTAGTCACGGTAACGTTACTAGGGTGATATTCAGTCCATTCATCAATGGTTCCATCGCCATTCCAATCCCATCCATATCGTATATCATCTCCCTCAGGGTCTGAGGATATTGTTTCATAGTTTAAAGGATTCCAAGAGAGTCCTTCCGTTGGACCTATCGGAGTTACGGGTATTGAAGGGGGGAGACTT
>JARVGL010000057.1 GCA_029762575.1 Thermoplasmatota archaeon
AGGGCAAGGTTCAATCGCTCCTTGGAGATCTGTAAGGGATCCTGTACGATTTTTTGAGTTGATTGATATTCTTTAACAATGTTCATCTCTTTTCACGTTTCTATTCAATTCTTATGGTATTTTTGTAATGAAAAATAAAACGTGCTCCCTTTTCCAAGACCCTGGCTTTCAACCCAGATACGACCATCATGTTTCTCGATGATACGTTTACAGATAGATAAACCAAGGCCGCTACTATCGAAATCATGACGACTAGCATCTACCTTGTAGAATTCATCAAAGATCGATTTCAATTGATCCTGTGTCATCCCTTGACCAGAATCCTTTATCGATATAACAACCTCATCCTTATCAGCAAGCACGTCAACGGTGATATTACTCCCTTCCGGTGAATATTTCACCGCATTGTTCAATAGATTGGTTAAAACCTCTTCGATACGCAAACGGTCTGCAGTGACATAACAATCTGCATCCACCTTATTATTAATTATAATCTTCTTCTGTTGAAACACTAATCGATTTGTATCAAGGACGTTGACGATTTCTTCTTTCAAATTCAGTTTTTCAAAACTGAACTGTGTATTGGGTGAGTTCAGTCTTGCAAGGGTCAATGTTTTTGTCACAAGATTCCGCATATAGTTCACGTTCCGGATGATCACCGTTAGCATCTCTTTATGTTTTGGATCCGTCTCATCCTTTTCAAGCAGAGGTAATAGATTCGTAAGCGGCCCAAGGGGATTTTTTAGATCATGACCCAATTGATTGATGAACTCATCCTTTTGCTGTAAAAGCTGTTTGATCTGTTCAGTCCTCTCCTCCACCATCTTCTCCAGATCCTTATTCAATATCTTTAATTCATCATGAGCTTTCCTTAGATCATCTTGAGCTTTTTTTCTCTCTGTTAGATTCCGTAAAATTGCTTGAGCACCAATGATCTCATCATCTTTATAGATGGGGACAGCTCGAAGTTCATAAGGGATGATACCACCTTGTTTTTTCTGTCCCTCTATTTCGACGAGAGGGATCTGTTTACCCTTGTTTATCTGTGTAAGAACTGGTATCAATTTCATAACAGATGTTTTAGTGAGAATATCTGATGTTAGCACATTTTTTCCTATCATCTCATCTTTTGAATACCCACTTTCTTCTTCGAACTTCTTGTTCAGATCGATAAAATTACCTTTCTTATCGATCACTGCTATCAAATCAGCAGCATGGTCAAAGAGATTCTGATATCGTTGCTGTGATTCCATAATGAGTTGTTCCGCTTTCCTTTTCTCTGTGATGTCCCTAGAAACAACCTGTATGCCGCTAACCGTATCGTTCTCTTTTATCAGATTTAAAAATACTTCAGTATACCTCGGCTGCTTTGTTTCCTGGTTAATGATCTCAATAATAAGAGGGCCTGAAGTTTTTTCTCTAATTATATCAAGAAATAATTTCGAATACCTTGGAATATCACGTAAACGAACGACTCGTAACTTTGTGAAATGCTTACCGAGCACCTTATCCCCCGATACACCAAATAACTGTAAACCAGCTTGGTTAATATCTGTCACAAACCCTTTTCTATCTAAAACAAGGATTCCTTCAGGATTTGAGTTAAACAACCCACAGTATTTCTTTGTAGCATCTCGTAATTCCATCTCATTACTTTTTTGCTGAGTGATATCTTCAAATGTGGTAAAGACCATATCTGGTGTTGGCTCAGATGAGACAAATTGAGGTATAGCGGTTACAAGGATCCAACGATACGAGCTATTTATGGGGTTGAAAACACCCATGATACCACTGCACTTCTGACCAGTTTTTAAAGAAACCATCGACGGATGCGTATCGCCGGGATATTCGGTTCCATCCTCATGAATCGTTTTCCAGCGAGGATCAATCGATGTTCTCCCTTGCAACTGATCTAATGTTACTCCTAGGATTTGCTCAGCAGCAGGATTTGCCGAAATAATCTTTCCATGTTTATCCTGGTAGACGACTCCTTGGCCCATTGTCTCAAAGAGCGTTCGATATCTCTCTTCGCTTTCCCTTATCTTCTCTTCATTCTCAACTTTTTCAGTGATATCACGGACAAATGTTAGAATGCCAACAGGTATTTTGTCCTCAAGGATCGGGCTACTTCGATATTCACAGACGATACCACCATTCTTGGTGACTAATTCGATGGTGCCTGTGGTATTTTCTCCCTTCTTCAAATCTCTTATATCATTAATGACCTGCATCCAATATTTTTTTGGGATATGCTCCCTCATATTTTTTCCAATGAACTCGTCTCTGTTAAAACCATATCTTTCAACACTACCATTTGCTTCAAGAATAGTACCTTTCATATCAAAGATAAAGATGCCTTCACTGGTATTATCAAGGATTCCTCTATATCGTTCAATCATGTTTTTCTGATGTGTTACATCATTACCAATAAGCAGTATCTGAGTAACAACATCATTGTTTATGATGGGATGTGCCTCAAAATCAATGATGTGCTCTCTTCCATCTTTATCTAGAAGGGTATTAGTGAATTGTTTTATCATTCTTTTTCTAATAACTGTCCGATATGTGCTGATATATTGCCTGAGGTTTTTATCCTTGAAAACACCTTTCATCTTCCAGAATTGTTTTCCAATGATGTCCTCTCGATTAAATCCAGAGAGACGTAGGGAAATATCATTACAATCAAGGACTTGACCATGTCGGTCAAAGAGAATCATGATATTCTTAGATCGTCTGAATGCAATGTCTTTAAAACCACTTGCTGGCCGATTGCTGGATTCTAAAGGGTCTTCAGAAAAAGATGTTGCAGATTCTCTATCGTCCATCATGGTAACAGGTATACTATCTGTTTGTTGAAGGGAGTTATCCGAATCAAAGGGATCAATAAGCTCTTGAGGTGTAACGAGCGGGAAATGGAGTTTTCCTAATGATTCATCTTCCTCTAGCTGTCTTATAATATCCGGTTTGTGTTTTTCCATCTAATTGACACCATTATATCAGTATAACATTTGCCTTTTTACGAATCAAATACCCGAATTAGTCTACTTTAATCTCCCATATCCAAACTGATAACCAAAAAGGAATTCATGCTGATATAAATTTCCATTTGTTTCAAAAATGAATGAAGAAAAAGTGTGTTAAGAGATGTCGTGAGGATAAAAGATATTACATGTTACTCTATATTGTTTAGAGGTATGTGTTTATAGAGAATTATACAAACAATCAGTACTATAATTAAAATAAGATGGATATTTTTAAGCCGCTGGTGGGAATTGAACCCACGACCTATTCCTTACCAAGGAATCGCTATACCTCTAAGCCACAGCGGCATATCGTGTAATCCCAGAATATAGAAGGGTTTATTTTAGTTTTCCCAAACTACATAAAGAAATATTAGAAGATTTACTGTCACTATCACCGTCAAAATCTATTGATGATGAATATGAGAATGATTAGCTTCTGCAAAAATGAGTTAAATAAGAATATATTTAACTAATATTTCTATTGGATTGGATAGGTGATTGTTCTATCAAAACCATTGATTTTCCCGATGTACAGGCGAGTCCATCCTCTTTAAAATTTAAACTCACCCGTGTTGGAGTAACAGGGGTAAAAAAACTTATTTATGTACAAAGGCCGACAATGAAAGATCCTATCGCGCTCATTGTAAAGATGGATCTCTTCGTTGATCTCCCGGCCAATCAAAAAGGTAGCCATATGAGTAGAAACCTTGAGCTTGTTACCGAGATCATCGGTGAAAACAATACTGCGCCTGTAAGGGATCTAGAGACATTCTGTGCAAGAACGGCTAAACTTCTTCTCACGAAACATGAGTATGCTACTCGATCGGAGATACGTGCAGAGGCAGATTATTTCCTTGAACGAACCTATCCTTCAGGGTCAAAAGGACTTGAACCCTATAAACTCGTTGCAGAGGCACGGGCTAAAGATAATGGAGAAATCCGAAAACTCATTGGGATAAAAGCAATCGGTATGACCGCGTGTCCCTGTGCCATGGAGATAATCCGCTCAATTGGTAACTATGACGCAGAGGATGTTCCCCCGAGTCATAACCAGCGAAACATCACTACAGTGATGATAGAGGTTCCAAGTGATGATGCAAGTGTTGATGCAAATGATCTAGTAGAGATAGCAGAACACGCATTTAGTTCGCCGACGTATGGTATTCTCAAACGTAAGGAGGAAGGTCAACTAGTCTATGATGCACATAAGAATCCAAAATTTGTTGAAGATGTTGTCCGAGATATCCTTTCAGAGATACTCAAGAAATATCAGCATCTCCCTGATGACACTTTAGTGGTCGTTAGAAGTGAAAGCGAGGAATCCATCCATAAACATAATGCATTTGCAGAGAGAATGACAACGTTAGGGGAATTGAAACTCTAACATTTTTTTAGATGACAAACCTTTAAAAATATTGTTTCAATTACACACGGTCATGGCAAAATATCGTATCGCATGGCTTCCAGGAGATGGCGTTGGAAACGATGTCATGGATGCAGCAAGAATCGTTTTAGACGAAATCAACCTTGACGCAGAATATATTCCTGGAGATGTAGGCTGGGAGTTTTGGAAAAAAGAGGGAGATCCTTTACCAGAACGAACGATCAAGCTCTTACAGGAAACAGATTGTTGTCTGTTTGGTGCAATCACCTCCAAACCAAATCAAGAGGCACAAAAAGAACTTGATCCATCGTTACAGGGAAAAGGCTTTGTCTATTCAAGCCCGATCGTCCGTCTTAGACAATTGTTCAACCTTCATACGAATATGCGGCCTTGTAAGGCGTTTGAAGGCAATCCTCTGAATTATCGAGATGACATTGATCTTGTTGTCTTTAGAGAGAATACTGAGGGTTTGTATGTAGGGGTTGAATTTCATCCGGTTCCTCAAAGTGTGTTTGATGCGTTGTCTATTCATCCGAAGATGAAGAAATTTTCAGATACACCGCTTGATGAACTCGCTATTTCAACACGGATTTTTACAAAAAAAGGATGTCGAAGCATCATTAAACAAGCATTTGAATACGCGAAAAAACATAATAGAAAGACCGTTACCGTTGTCGAGAAACCAAATGTCATTCGAGAGACTAGTGGGATGATGATACAGGAAGCTAGATCCATTGCAGAACAATACCCTGGTATAGAGCTCTGGGAGACAAATATTGATGCAATGTGTATGTGGCTTGTCAAGAACCCTCAAGAATATGATGTACTTGTCTCTTCAAACATGTTTGGTGATATCATTAGTGATCTCTGCGCACAAATCGTTGGAGGACTTGGTTTTGCAGCAAGTGGGAACATTGGTGATAGATATGGTGTGTTTGAACCAACTCATGGAAGCGCACCGAAATATGCTGGGCAATACAAAGTGAATCCTACCGCTATGCTTCTTTCAACTAAGCTTATGCTTGATTGGCTAGGGGAAACAGAGAAAGCAACAAAACTCCAAAAAGCAATCGCTCAAGTCATCAAAGAAGGGAAAGTTAAAACATATGATGTTGGTGGTACTAATACTAGTCTAGAGGTTGCTAGAGAAGTAGCTCGGTTATACAAAGAACAATAAAAGAATAGCACTTCTCCCTATATTTTTTTCTTTCATTGTTTTGTTTTTTCATCTTAGAAAAATCTATAAATGGTGACCCGATAACCGCTTTTGCCTTCGGAGGTTACTAGTATGACAGAAAGAAAAAAAGTTATTATCATGGGTGCAGCAGGACGAGATTTCCATAATTTCAATGTTTATTTTCGTCAAAATGATGAGTATGATGTCATTGCCTTTACAGCGACCCAGATCCCGGATATCGCGGGTCGGAAATATCCAAAAGAGCTATCTGGAAAATTCTATCCAAACGGTATCCCTATCTATGATGAAAAAGACCTTTCAGCTCTTATACAGAAACATGGAATAGACATCGTCGTCTTTTCATATAGCGATCTTCCGTATCAATATGTCATGGAAAAATCAGCAGTTGTCAATGCAGCCGGAGCAGATTTTTTACTCCTTGGACCGAACAGTACACAGATATCTTCATCAAAACCTGTAATAGCGGTATGTGCTGTTCGAACAGGCTGCGGGAAATCTCAAGTATCTCGTAAGATATTTGAGATCCTAAAAAAGAAAGGATTACGTGTCGCTAGTATCCGACATCCTATGCCTTATGACCCTGATCTTACCACTCAGATCTGTCAGCGATTTGCGTCCTATGAAGATTTAGATAACTATAACTGTACCATTGAAGAAAGAGAAGAATATGAGCCATACATCGACATGGGTGGAATAATCTATGCAGGTGTTGATTATGGGGTCATACTTAAGGAAGCAGAGAAAGAAGCAGATGTAATCATCTGGGATGGAGGTAACAATGATTTCTCGTTTTACAGACCAGATCTTCTCATAACTATTGCTGATCCACTTAGACCAGGACATGAGAAAAGCTATTATCCTGGGGGTGTCAACATACTTACTGCTGATGTTATCATCGTCAATAAGGTCAATACTGCAAAAAAAGATGATATCGAGACGGTCATCGCTAATGTTAAACAGATGAACCCAAAGGCTCAGATCATCAAAGGAATATCTGATGTCATAGTGGATGATAGTGAAAAGATCAAAGGAAAAAAAGTCTTAGTCATCGAAGACGGACCAACGGTGACCCATGGAAGTATGTCCTATGGAGCAGGTACCGTTGCAGCAGAACAACATCATGCGTTAGAGATAGTTGACCCACGACCTTTTGCAGTAGGAAGCATTGTCGATACATTTAACAAATATACGCATCTCTCAAAGGTTCTTCCAGCTATGGGTTATGGGAAGAAACAGATGAAAGAACTGGAACAAACCATCAACAATGCCACCGTTGACATCGTTGTGAGTGGGACACCTATTGATATAAATCGAGTCATCACATCAAAGAAAACAATACTAAGGGTCCGCTACGGGGTTGGGCCAAAGACTGCTAAGGAATTAGAGAAGATCATTGAAGATTTTACAGCGAAAAAGTTGTAGATGTATCTTTTCTCTTTTTTCTCTATTTTAAGTTTTGTCCATATAATGCGAACTGTGCTAACAATGTCTCAAGTTGTATATGTTCGTTGCTTCCTTCGGTCATCCGAAATTCGATCTCACCTGTTTTTTCGATAAGTTTTATCTTACTAACATCAGGGATGGAGAGATCAAAGATGGACCGATGGATCTGTTTAATGATGTCCTCACCACTAAGACCATATTTAATGAGAAGATCATAGAGTTTATTACGTGCCCCCATGAAATCACCTTTGAGAGCAGTTGATATCAATGCTTCGACATCTCTAGGTTTTGCTGTGGCACTGGTCTCATATAACAACTCTGCAGTGATAGTGGTACTAATCGATGCACCTACTTGAAGCACGTTTATCGCTTTTCGCAGATCTCCCTGAGATACAAAGATGATAGTCTCTAGGCCATCAGCAGTAATCTCCAGGTTCTCGTTTTTAGCTATCTTTCTCATATATCTTTTTACATCATCAGGGGTGAGAGGACTGAATCGAAACACGCTACATCGACTCTGTATCGGTTCAATGATCTTAGAAGAATAATTCACAGATAAGATAAACCGGCAGATATGGGTATATCGTTCAATGGTTCGACGTAATGCAGCCTGGGCATCTATAGTGAGGGAATCAGCTTCATCAAGGAAAATAATCTTGAATGGGTGTGATCCAATGGGGGCGGTACGAGCAAAATCCTTTATCTTTCCACGGATGATACCGATACCACGTTCATCACTAGCATTGAGCTCATGGAAATTGTTTTTCCAGGTATCGCCATAGAGTTCTTTAGAGAGAGACAGAGCTGAGGTGGTCTTTCCTGTTCCTGCAGGTCCTGCAAAGATCATATGGGGGACATGTTGTGTCTTGACATAGGCTTGTAGCCTTTCGATGATAGCTTTCTGACCCGCGATATCGCTTAACTTTTTTGGCCGATATTTCTCAATCCATATATCATCCATGGTATCAGTCACTAATCCTGTATCATGATGTTGTGATTAATGTTTTTGGGTAAAAAACTCTGAGATGATCTGAGGTAGATAGGTAAGGTTCTGTGAGAATTGATGGTCATCATGAAGGAAATGGATGCGGGCTTCTTGGACCGTAGCAAAGGAAATAGCCCAGCTGTTGGGAACAACCATATCATTTGTTCCAAGTACGATAAGGATATCCGCTTGTATCTTCTTAGTAAAAAGATCATTATCTTGCATATCTTGTAGGATCCTCTGTGGCATGTCAGGTAACTGGGAAACATCAACAGGCGGTGGAATCAAAGCCGGGTTTAACAAGACCATTTTTTTCACTGATCTATGATGAAGAGCGGTTTTCGCTGCAAGAAAACCTCCAAGTGATGAACCAATAAGCATAACGTCTACATCATCCTGTATCGTCTTATGAATCATCTGTAAACAGTCTTTGATCACTAGATATTCAGGTTCACATGTTCGATACTTGATTGGATGAGCGTTCAATATATCATTGAAAAGTATTGCTTTGGTGCCATCTGGACTTGAAAGATAACCATGGATATAATATATCATATATTCACACCTTATATATCATTAGTTGAAATAAGTTTTACATATACTGTTCGCGTTCGCGGACCATCACCGTC
>JARVGL010000058.1 GCA_029762575.1 Thermoplasmatota archaeon
ATCATCGTTAACATATATTCCAAATAGTACTTGGATTAATCATAATTCTATAATATATTACAAAGAACCATATATAAACCAAGAGCAAAAGTATCTGTTATGGTCAAATCTGAACTCCGTTATACAGGATTATGTATCACCTAGTGAACATATTTCAATATATTTCAATACGACAATAACTGGTGAAGGTCTTCTTATCAATACGGTAAATGTCACCTCTACGATTTGTAATGAATGTGATCCCCTGGATATATCAGATAATGCAAATATCAATGCAACGATGCCCACACCAGAGTTAGAGGTTATGATACATGGCCCATATCAATCAAGACCCAATGAGCCAGTGGTTATCTCTGCAAACGCAACAGGTGGGATACCTCCGTATAACTATGTTTGGGATTTGAATGGGGATGGTGTCTTTGATGATGGAAACACAAGTAGTGTGATAAGACAATGGGATGAAATAGGGAATTATACCATCAGGGTACAGGTCATTGATAATGAGAATCAGACACATATTGATACAAGCTATGTTACTATCAGTATACCACCACTTATGGTTGATGCTGGAGGCCCCTATCAAACGTTTATAGGTACTGATATTATCTTTCAAGCAACAGCAACAGGTGGTATGATGGAGTACGTATGGCATTGGGATTTCGGCGATGGAAACTCGTCAGATATAAAAGACCCGATACATCGATATCACTATCCTGGTGTCTACACTGCAACAGTGTTTGTTACAGATAAAGATAATGTGACAAAGAATGATACTGCCCTGGTCACTATCACTGAAGAAGATATACTCCCACCAATCATCCTAGTAAAACAACCAATTAATGCGATATATATGAGAAACAGACCTGTTTTTCCCTTCTTTGTTCCTTTTATATTTGGAGAAATCCAAGTCAACATCTCCGCTATCGATGAAGATTCCTCAATTGAAAGGATCGACCTATATATCAATGATATGCTCATTGATGTCTGGTATGATTCTATGGTATCATGGACATGGTCTGAACAATTGTTTGGAAGAAGAAAACTGACCATTAACGCATATGATACCGCAGGGAACTTTGATACATTTGAACAAATGGTATGGAAGTTCTTCTAGATATTTCTTCGAGGTTGTTTAGTCTCCAATGATCTGTACTGCTATGGTGCGATTACGTGGTCCTGTATCAAGTTCTATAAATACTATCTGTTGCCAGGTGCCATGGACTAGTTTTTTGTTATAAAAAGGGATGGTGATACCTGGTCCCATGATACTTGCTTTAACATGGCTTCGTCCATTATCATCATGCCATGTTTCATGATGTCTATACGGAATTGATCTAGGAGCAATCTTCTCTAAAGCCTCAGGGATATCCTTTTTTAGACCTGGTTCATATTCCATTGTTGTAATTGTTCCAGTGGAACCTGGGACAAACGCACAGATGATCCCCTGTTTTATCTTTGATTTAATGATTGCATCCTGCAGAGTACTTGTTATATCGATGATATCGTTTTCACCTTTTGTCGATATATTAATTTCTATAAAAAAAACGGTCAATTCTTTTTCACCTCTTAGTTATATGAAGATTTTTTTTCCTGATGCATCTCTTCTCCAAACCCCAAAGTCTTTGATTTTTTGAAGGGTTTTTCTATCAAAAATTGGTCCATCAATACAAGATCGCAAGCCTTCTCCAACGCAGCATTGACCACAGATCCCCACACCACATTTCATATATCGTTCCAATGATGCTTGAAACGGTATGTTCTTACTATTCTCATATACAGCTCTCATCATTGGTTCTGGTCCACAGGTATAGATTGCATCAATATCGTTTGTTTCAATGATGTTAGATGCGAGATCAGATGCATATCCTTTTGAACCACAACTACCGTCATCAGTTGATATACATACAGTTGCTCTCATATCTTTTATTCTTTCTACAAAGAAGAGTTCATCCATTTTTTTTGCTCCAAGGACACAGGTGACTTTCTTTTTCATTTTTAGCGCATGCTCAATTGCTGGCGCAATCATTGCGATACCTGTTCCACCTCCTACGAATAAGAGATGGGTGCCTGTGTAATCAAATCCTTTACCGTATGGTCCGCGAATACCTATTTGATCATCTTTGTCGAGTTTGAATAATGCTTTTGTCGCATCACCAATGCTTCGGAACGTGATCCCTTTCTTTTTTTCCTTGATATAGGAGACACTCATTGGTATCTCATCAACACCTGGGATCCATATCATAAAGAATTGACCTGGATTTGTTTTCTTATCGTAATTGAATATGAATGTTTTGATATCCTTTGTTTCTTTGATGCTTTCATCTATTATGCAAATAGTTGGTGTGTCCATTGATAAAACCATACCCTGCTGATTATTCTTTAGAAATTACTATTGTTTTTTATATTTATCCCATACTGGATATGTGGTGTTGTTCTAATAAGATTCAGTTCCTATAAGTATACAATTTAATAGATAGTAGAGTCAATTTCTTTTTATGTTTTGTTGATTCCATATGATTTTTTATTACTCCTACTCTTTATAGACAATTTTTTTCCATAATAGTTAAACAAAGAATGAAAGAAGAATCATTTGGGGTTGGCAAGTATTTTTAATGATCCTTTTCATCGAGTACTATGGTGTTTCCTTGGAGTTGTTTACTTATTGAGATAATTTTATCTCGAAATTTCGGGTTGCAATCGATGATGATATCCACATTACGTCCATAGGAGAGGGATACAACGTTTGTTTTTGTATGGAGCCATGAGATAAAGGATTGTGTAGCTGAATTGTTTGGTAGGACACAGTGTAAATGGGCAAGGGATGGTAATGATAAGTAAAGCTTTTCTAGAAGGATATCAATATTTCTTTTTTCTTTGATGGAGATAGGTACGATCAGTCGTTGCGGTACCTCTTCATTTTTTTTGATTTGATCGATTTTTTTCTTTAGTTCATCTTCTGAAATCAGATCTATTTTATTGATGACGATGATTAATGGAGCTTGTATCTCAAGATTTGTTAGCTCCTTTAGTGATGTTTGCAGTTTCTGTTTGATCACATCAATTGTATCACTTCCATCGATGACTACTATGATGACATCGGCTCGTTGTATTTCTTCAAGTGTGGAATGAAACGCATCAATTATCCAAGAAGGCAACCGTTGAATAAAACCTACAGTGTCTGTGATCAAAATCGGTATATGTTTTTCTTCGATTCTTCGTGTTGTTGTGGATAATGTTGAAAAGAGACGGTCTTCAACAGTTATTGTATCATTTGAAAGGATATTTAAGAGACTACTTTTGCCAGCGTTCGTGTAACCAGCTAAGGAGACAAGATAGAATCCGCTCTTATGACGATGTTTCCGTTGTATATCTCTATCTTTTTCTATCTTTCTAAGTTCCTCTTGGGTGTTTTTCATTTGTTTTTTTATCATTTCATAATAATCATTGACCTGATATTCTCCACCTGCCATAAGACCTGGATGCTCACCGCTTCGAGCCCGATGAATTAATTCCTTAACAAATGGTTTCTCATATTCAAGTTCAGCGAGTCGTACTTGAAGACGAGCCTCCTTTCTCGTAGCCCGGTCTTTAAAGATTTCTAAGATCAATCGGATACGATCATATACAAGTATATCCCATTCTTTTTCAAGGAGAAACCATTGGGATGGTTTAAGTTCACCATCAATAATGGCAACATCAATGATCGTATCATTTTCTATTAAGAACGTTTTTATCTCTTCTAGTTTACCTGATCCAATATAACTAGTGACATCTGGGTCTTTTCGATGTTGAATGAACGTTTGAACAACGTTATATTCAAGTGAAAAAGCTAGTTCAGATATCTCTTTAACATCATCATGTAATGAGACAATGATTGCTTGTTTTTGCTCTTTGGTATTCACAGCTTCATCCAAATCATGAATACACTACTTCTTTAATGATTTTTTCGAGATACCATGAAATCAACATGTTCAGATTTTTTTCTATGTTTTATCAGAGAGATAACTTTTAATGAGGTTATCTCATATGCCTTTGTTCGAGTGGACGTATATGCAAGATGATCTCAGTAGAATAGGAGTAATACCTTCCGATAGGAAAAAACTTGAAAATATGGGAATTACCTCCCTTCAGCAACTTGCAGTCATGTCTGTTCAATCATTGGGTATGGGGCCGAGTAAGGGAAATCAGCTTATTCAACGAGCTCGGAACATCTTGTTCAATAAGAATGTGGTTCATATCGGAATAATAAATGATGATACGATAGAGATCGAGGTCCTTCAAACAGATAGGGCAACACGAAAATCAGTGCTAACAGCTCTTGATGTCTATAGTACAGGATGGGGAACGACAGCTCTTGAAGTTGATGGAGATATTCTTCGTTTGACACGAAAATCTACAGGGTTTAACAAGGTATTACGTAAAGCGATTGCAATGCAGGAGATCATAGAATCTAAAAGGGAAGATGAAAAACAACGGACAGGTATCACTCTTCCTGAAGAAGATCTTATTTCGTTTGCTAAAGAAAGAGGGTTTGAAGGTTTTTGGAAGATTGTTTTTCAAAGTATCCATGGTAATGACATCATGAAGAAGGTGATTGTAACAAGCATGTTCTCTAGTTTCAAAGAACCAGTTCATTCCTTGATCATAGGTGAACCCGGGAGCAGTAAAACAATGGCTAAAGAGATCATCAGTGATCAATTCTCTGATATTACAAATATTGGTGCTAATACGACGAGATCAGGGCTTGTGTGTAATCTAGCAACTGGAGATCTTGGTGCCCTTCCCCATTCGAATCATAAGATCGTTTTAGTTGATGAGTTCGATAAGATCCCCCATGAGGATGTGGAATATACCTATGAGCTACTTTCCAATGGAAGATGTAGTGTTCATTCAGCAAAAGTCCATCAGGATATAGAGAGTCAATTTGTAATGATTGCCTTTGCTAACCCTAAGACAAAGGTTTTTGGGAAAAACGCTATAAGTGATATTGGCCTCTCGCCTCTTCTTGTTAGTAGATGTGCATTGATCGTGCGAGTTGAGAATATTGGGACAATGGAACGATTGAATCTTTTTGAAAAAAGATTCTATGGTCTGGGTGAGTTAGAAGAGAACCATGAATATTATGATCAATGGGTTCGTTTGGCTCGTAACCATAAACCAGATATCCTTGCTTCAGAGGAAAAAGTTAGGTCTTATTTGGATGATATGAATCAGATCGTAGAAAACTATTATTCAACGAATCTGAGAAGGGATCTACGTATGGCTGATTATATTCGTAGGATTCCGTTTTCTATTGCAAGAGCATCCTTTGGAAACGTTGATGATGAAGTATTGCAAAAAGCATCTGATATCGTTCATGAATCGATAGAGACCTGGTTTCGATAACAAAGTTGAGATGATTGAAAAAAAAACAGAGGGTTTTTAAAAGAGCATTAGTTATCAATTGATAGTGGTGGGTTTGATGAGCGGTGAAGAACCATATATCGAACATATTGAATCAACAGAGATTAAGAAATTAATCGATCGCATCTATAAGAGCAAACCTGAAGATGTGTTAGCTACGGAGGTTCCTACGCATCTACATGATGATATTGTCGAACAGATCGATGATCTTCTCATAAAACCAAAGGAATCAACTGATAAGAGAAACATGGTGGATAGAGAAGTATAGATCAGATTCTCTTGTCACACTGTATCTTATTTAGTGTTTTAGATCAGCAAGAGATGTATGTATTCAAGTGATTTTTACAAAAACCCTTATAAAGGTGTGATGAATTTACCTATATTGCTTATAGCATATGTTTTTTAATTATAGAAAATGAACATAGATGTTATAATTGTTGTATAGAAGTTTATTGGTGAAGAATCGATGAAACTTGAACCATTGCAAGAGAAGAGACAACAACTCGAAAAACAAGCGTTATCTTTTTCTAAGAATGGCAACGCTGAGAAATTTGATGAAGGGTTTCAAAAAGGTGTTGAAACATCATTTGAAACATTTACCATGCTTATCGAACAATATATTCGGTATAAAAATGAGGTTAAATTATTAATGGAGGAACAAAAACCTCTCTGGAAGGAATGGATACAGTATTATGAAAAACAATCGGATATCCCGCAATCCGAATATCTTATTCGTTATAACAACTGGTTGTTTGACTATCTTTTCCATCAGAAACATAGTAAATATGTTGTTGGCAACAGTCTTTTCCAGTTGTAATTATTGATATTCTTCATTTGAAAGGTTATTCTTTTGATTGTTTCTCTGAGATCATCATCTTTTTCATCTCTTGGACATAGCGACGAACACTTCGTTTTACCTCTGCTAACTGTTGTTGAGGTATGTTATAGTTCTGTTGTGTTAACTCGAGTGTAAGGAGTAGTGCATGGATAAATGCTCCTGGATGATATTGCTTTTCTTTTTGCATTTTAAAGAAATCATCTGTGATATTCATCGCGTCTTCAAAAGTATAATATGATTCTTTTTTTTCTGTTCTCTCTGTTTCTTGTGGCATGTATCGAGGCATGATACTACTCTTTAAAAAATCTTTGCTAACTAGATTATTTGAATACTATTGTAAGATTGTTACGGGAAAATATTATATAGTTATATCGTCACAACACTATATGGTGATTAGATATTGTCTATAAAGGATAATATGAGCAGTGTATTTGATATTTCACGATTATTCCCTTCTTTTGATGTGCTTACGAAACTTAGGATAGTGGTTGGTACCATTACATTGTTAAGCACTCTCTCTATTATATTTGTCTTCTTCATCGATTTCTTCTATTCCGCTATGCTGATCCTATTAAGCTATTGTATCCTTTTGGTCCTGTGTGTTAAGATTTTTATCATAAAACGACTTTGATACCAGTTACTTCTTCTATCTATAATCAATTAATTTTTGTAAAAAACCTAATGTTTATAAAGGGAAAGTCTATGGCGGTGTGTCTACTATACGGAGTGTCTTATGTCAACAACTACCACATTTCAAAATCATGTTGAAAAACGAATCAAGGAAATGAGGGAACGAGAAAAGCAATTCCGGACTCAACGTAAAAATTAATCCTCTCTTTTTTGATGTTGGTTGTTTCTATCATTTTTCACTGTAAAATCGATCTATAAAAAAGTATTTATATTTATATTTCATTTATACCTTATAACAATTGTTAATAAATTAATGTAAACAGAGGGGAACATATGAAGCAAAAAGAAATACTATACGCTGGTTTATCACTCATTATCGTTCTGATCTTTTTTACTACTTTAGGTTCTAGTACATCAGATGATCAAACAGAATTAGAGATAGTTAGTTTAAAAGCAGGATTTGGGGCAGTTATCGTAGAAATAGAAAATGTTGGATCTGAAACAGCGGTTAATATCGCTTCATCAATAAAGATATCTGGTGGCTTCTTCAATGGGATTGATCTTATACATGTCTGTGATGGTTGTAGCGTCTGTGGGTCCACCCTAGCGCCAGGTTCAATAAAATCTGAAAGTTCAAGAGAAGCAGGGTTACTCTTTGGTATTGGGCCTGTTAGCATTCACTGTACCGCTAGTGCGAAGAATGCTGACATGGTTAGTATGACCGCTGAGGGGACACTCATCGGCCCTATACTTATCATTAACTAAGAAAGAGAGCTTCACTGTATCTTTTTTTTCTGTGTCGATTTAAAGAAACGTAATGTTTGGATGAATCGCTGAACTGCAGTAAGGTTTCCAACAACCGCTAGATATATCAACACCCATTCAAGAAGATTGAAACCAAGAAAAAGGTTCATATTGAAACGAAGGAGGATATGAGCGATGATTGGCGCGATCATAAGTAAAACTAATCGATCTGCACGCCCCAAGAGACCCGCATATACTCGTTTATAGCCTACTGCTTGAGCCTGAGTGCCCATATAACTAGTGAGAAGCATACCGATAATGGCAAAGAACCCGATACGGATATCACACCATTGGCTCATCGCTAGTCCACCTACAATGAATACATCTGCGTATCTATCTAATGCATGATCAAGAAAATCACCTTTCTTTGAAGTGGTCTTCGTAATCTTTGCTATTTTACCATCAACAGCATCAAAGAGACCGTTTAGAAAGATAAAAAAAGAAGCTGCGAACAGATAATAGGTTAGTAGCTCAGTTTCAGGGGTCGAAATAAAAAAGAAGAACCCTGCTCCAATTGAGAAAATAAGAGCAATCCAGCTGATGATATCTGCAGGTATGCGTACTAATCGTTGTGCAACAAAGGATAGTATTGGTTCGATGGTATCTCGTTGTGTATCAAGGACCATTCTATCAAACACCCCTGATGAAATCCTCTGATAAGAAATCGCTCCAATCGATATGGCCAACCTTATAGCTAGTAGGTAAAGAAAAACCTGTTTTATACCAACCATCGATATTTTCTACTATCTCTTCTACTGTTGCAGTCGTTGTATCTATCTCAAACACATGTGCTTCACTATGAACTTCAACACTTTCACAGAGGATGACATCGATGATCTCAGCTTCAAGGTTTTCTCGGATTTTCTCTTTTTTCCACCCTTTTTCTTCAAGAC
>JARVGL010000059.1 GCA_029762575.1 Thermoplasmatota archaeon
ATGATTAATATTATAGATGACCTATTACCACAGAAATCGTTAATCCCAACGGGGGAATAGGATATGGTAGATACAAAAGAGATAGAACAGATCTTTTCTGAAGAATTAGGTTGGATAAAGGATAGGAATCTACGTGATAGTGTCGTTAAAGTATGGGTGAGTGCTGCAAAACGCGGAGGATGGGAAACGCTAGATATCGTTCCCTTCACTTTACTATTCGAAGGTTCAGGAAAACTTACAGATCATACGAAACGTATGACGCATCTTGTTAAATCTATTAGTGATCAACGAGAAGAACCTTTGAACCATGATCATCTTATCGCTGGAGCACTGCTTCATGATGTTGGGAAACTCCTTGAATATGAGCTTGTAAATGGTACGGTAGTAGTGGGTAGTTATGGTAAGAAATTCCGACATCCCGTCTCTGGTGCTCTTTTAGCCCAAGAACTAGGTCTTCCAACTGATGTGGTTCTCATAATCTATGCCCATTCACATGAGGGAGAAAAATGTGAACGAACCCCTGAGAGCTATATTGTTCATTATTGTGATTTCATAGATTTTCAAATAAAGAAGAAACAGGTGAAATGATCCATGAAACAGATCAATGCTGCGGGAAGAAGCATTGAAACAATGATTGATGGACGTTCCTTTGTTGCGTATGCAGGCGGTAAAAAATACGGACGGAATTCAAAAGTCGTCAACACCATTACTGATGCATTGAGATCCTGTGGTCTAAAACATGGTATGACCATCTCATTTCATCATCAATTACGTAATGGTGATTATGTCATCAATAAGACCCTTGAATCAATAAAGGACCTAGGGGTTAAAGATATACGACTTGCTCAGACAGCATTGTTCAATGTCCATGAACCATTAATCGACTATATCAAAGATGGAATAGTGACCCGTATCGAAGGCAGCGTCAATGGACCCGTAGGGGATTACATTTCGAAGAATAATCCTTTGAAAGCACCAGTCATCCTTCGATCGCATGGTGGTCGATGGTCTGCAGTGAAACGAGGAGAACTGCATCCTGATATCGCAGTGATTGCAGCATCATCAGCAGATATTCGCGGGAATGCAACAGGAATGCTTGGAGAAAGTGCCTTTGGGAACATTGCATATTCGCAGGTTGATGCATTTCATGCCGATAAAGTGATCATTGTCACTGATACCATTGTTGATTATCCTTGCCGTTATAGAGAGATCTATGAAGGACTTGTTGATTATGTCGTAGAGATAGATCGTATTGGGGATCCTGAAAAAATCGTTAGTGGGTCCCTGAAGATCACAGATGACCCTGAAAAACTTGATATCGGAAAACAATGCGTTGACCTTATGGATGCAGCTGGCATTATAAAGAATGGCATGATCTTTCAAGCCGGTGCAGGAGGTATCTCATTGGCAGCTTTGAAATATCTTGGCGAGCGACTTGAAGAAAAAGACCTTGTTGCAGGATGCTCCACTGGTGGACTAACAGAGTTCATTGTGGATATGTATAATAAAGGAAGATTGAAACAGATAAACACCTGTCAATGTTTTGATACTATCGCAGTTGATTTCGTGCGAAACCATCTTGAAGCCACATCGACTATTGGGGAATATTCTGATCCAACCATGAAAGGACGTAACACTGATCTATTAGATACAGTCATCCTTGGTGCAACTGAAGTTGATACCCATTTCAATGTAAATGTCAACACTCATAGTGATGGTAGATTGCTTCATGGGATAGGCGGGCATCAGGATGTGTCAGCTGCATCGAACCTAACGATCATCACAGTTCCCGTTTATCGGAAGAAAAACCCTATTGTTTTAGAAGATGTCACAACTATTTCAACGCCAGGGGATGTTATAGATGCGATTGTTACAAATGAAGGTATCGCTATCAATCCGAAACGAAAGGATATCATAAATAAGGTAAAAGGAACAATCGATATATTAGATATCAACGACCTAAAAAATATCGCATATGATGCAACAGGTGGGTTAAAGAAACCAACACTTGGAAAAGATATCATCGGTATGACAAAGTATTTTGATGGCACCGTACTTGATACCATATACCAGGTCTTAGATTGAGGGATGAAGAAATGGAATGGAAGACAAGGATTACAAAGGTTGAACCAAATCATCTAGTCACTAAAGGGTATCGTCAAGAGGATCTTATTGGTACCATCCCCTTTGCACATGTGGTCTATCTCCTTTTAAAGGATGAGCTTCCTTCAGAGGACCATGGAAAAATGATGGACGCCATCCTCACAGCTTGTATCGATCATGGAGTGACCCCACCAACCGCTATGGCCGCTAGGGTCGTTGCATCTGGAGGGGTCCCATTACCGACAGCGGTTGCCGCTGGAGTTCTCAGTATCGGGGATGCACATGGCGGGGCGATCGAGAAAGGTGCACGATTATTGCAGGAAGGAATAAAGAGAGCAGAGACTGAGGGAATACCAATAGATAAGTTAGCTCAGATACTTGTAAAAGAATCTCTTGAACAAAAGAAACGGATTCTAGGGTTTGGACATCGTGTTCACACATCAGATCCGCGGACAAAAAAGCTCTTTATCCTCGCAGATGATCTTCATATCTCAAACGATCATATTGCATTATCAAAAGCCATTGAACAAGAATTAGAGAAACAGAGTGGGAAAAGACTCCCGATAAATGTTGATGGTGCAATAGCAGCCATCAGTAGTGATATGGGTTTTGACTGGAGATTGGGAAAAGCATTTTTCCTCCTTGGACGTGTAGCGGGTTTAACCGCACAGGTCTATGAAGAACAGACACAGTTCAAACCTATGAGAAAGATCTTTGAGGTCAATTGTGAATACGATGGCCCAGAAGAAAGGGACTTACCATTACCTGATTCTATCGATTAATAATAAAAAAAATGTAAGGGAAGTACTATGGGAAAAACGATTATACAAAAGATATTTGAAGCTCATTCAAAACAAGAAGCCGTAGTTGGAGATATCATCGATATAGATATCGATGTAAGGGTTGCTAGGGATTTCGGAGGGGCTAACGTTGTAAAGAACCTTGAAGAAAGCGGTTTATCGATTGATGATGCGAAAAAAACATTCTTCACTTTTGATTGTAACCCTGGTGGATGCGATCAGAAATATGCAGCAAATCAACATATCTGCCGATTATACGCCCGTCGGAATAATATTAGGATATATGATATCGATAAAGGCATTGGCACTCATCTTGTGATAGATGAAGGATTGATACAACCAAATATGACGCTTGTCTCCACCGATTCCCATGCTAATATCCTTGGTGCGGTAGGTGCCTTTGGACAGGGTATGGGGGATAAGGATATCGCCCATGCTTGGTCGTATGGAAAAGTATGGTTCAAAGTACCACCATCCGTTAAGATCATTCTTAAGGGAATGCCTTCTCCACAGGCTACACCAAAGGATGTAATCCTTTGTATGTTGAAGCATCTTGGAGCTAATGGTCTTTTAGGGTATGCTGCTGAGATATATGGTCCCTATGTTGATACCCTTTCTCTCGATGGTCGGATAACCATTGCATCAATGGCAACAGAAGCAGGAGGAATCATCATATTGTTCCCTCCAAACAACGAGGTCATTGAATTCTACAGGCGATCCTTTAATGCCAATGTTACCCCACTCTATGCTGACGATGATGCAACCTATGAGGATACTATCACTATCGATATCTCAGATATTTCGCCACAGATATCACGACCAGGTCATCCTGAAGATGTTGTTGACGTCTCAATGGTAAAGGGAACCTTGGTGGACTCTGGGTTCATTGGTTCATGTACCAACGGACGAATGGAGGATATGAGAGAGACCGCTAGAGTATTAAAAGGAAGACATATCGCACCAGGAAGGGTTTTAAAGATTGTTCCTGCAACAGATGCGATTTGGAAACAATGTCTTGATGAAGGATTGATCGAGATATTCAAGAACGCTGGTGCATTGCTAGGTTCAGCGGGTTGTGCAGGGTGTGCTGCTGGTCAGATTGGTCAGACCGGTGAAGGAGAGGTCGAGGTATCTACCGGGAATCGTAACTTTGTTGGAAAACAAGGGAAAGGACAGTTGTATCTAGCGAGTCCTGCGACTGTAGCCGCATCTCTTGTCTCAGGCGTGATCACTACTGTTGATTCAATGTTAGAACAACCAAAACCGGTAGCGATAAAAGACTCATCATCCTATGCTAAAAGAGAAATAACAATGGGTGCGTCACCAGTTCTTAAAGTAGAGGGGCGTTGTCATGTTATTAGAAAAGATAATATCGATACAGATATGATCTTTCATAATCGATATCTATCCATAACTAACATTGAGGAGATGGGGCAATATACGTTTGATAATCTTCAAGGATATATGGATTTCTCAAAAAAGGTGAAACCAGGGGATATATTAGTCGTTGGAAAGAACTTTGGTTGTGGAAGTAGCCGACAGCAGGCAGTGGATTGCTTTAAAGCAGTAGGTGTAAGTGTCATCATCGCTGAATCCTTTGGAGCTATTTATGAGAGGAACGCTATCAATAATGCGCTTCCTATACTAGTCGCAAAGGATAGTACAAAAAAGATCGATGATACTGATGTGCTCTCTATTGATTTTGAGACTGGAGAGATCTTTGATAAGACAAAGAACATACTGATCAAAGGCAAACCGTTTTCAATGTCACAGCTAGAGATATATAAACGTGGAGGACTCCTCATAAAAAATTAACCTTCTGTAGGACTCTTCTTACCCTATCAAATCTATTCTTTCCACCAGTTATTACAAAGAGGAACATGCTCCAAATAATAGATGCAGTTGTCATCTTTATTGAATCGGATCTTTACTCCAAGATATTCAACTCCTGCATCATATGCGTTCTTGAAAGTATCGCTAAATACAGGGTCAAGATGTATGTTTGGTGAAAAACATGTGCAATTCCTTAAACAGAGGATGAGAATAATCGATCTATATCCTGATTTTTTTGCGTTGATGAGTTCGTCAAGATGGCGTTTCCCTCTTTTGGTAGGGGCATCAGGGAATAAACACACTTTGTTTGTAAGAAGATTACTTGCTTTTACTTCGATGAATATCGTGGTATCTACGAGAAAATCAAGTCTGCTCTGCCCATACGTCACCTCGGGTTGTATACTTGTTGGAACAAAGCCTAATAATCCTTTCTCTATAACGGTTCTTACAATTCTTGAATGAAGCGAGGTATTGACGAGTATCCACCCATCATCCATTTTTGCTAAAACAAGGGAATAGTCTGTTTTCAATCCTTCTCGGTTTTTTACGACATATATCTTTCGATTTGCTGTTAGGATCTCTCTAAGTCGTCCAGTATCAGCAACATGGCATGTTGCCTTATGACCATTTATGAGTATAGATGCAAGGAATCGATTCTTTCTTTCAAGAAACAGAGCAGAAAATAGCGGTCCAATCTCGTTAAGATCCAGTAGTTTCATAGAATAACACTATCTGTTATTATCTTATTCATTTTGGTTCTTTTCTTCTGTTTATCGCGTGGTTGAACTGGTATACGAAAAGATGCTTGTTCTAGGTGAGAAATGCCATATACATACACTACTCAAATTTATATACTCGTGTTCTATAAATAAATGGTGAACTATGCGTTATAGTCATATATCAATCACTTTAGTATTAGTGTTTTTCCTCATTATATCTGTAGGCTTACCTCATGGGTCCATCTACGTAGGCAAGCAGGATGTACCGACTTCTCCTTTGCCCCCTCAAGCCGTATATGGTTTTCTTATACCCCTTCCATCTGGAAATGATACAACAGTTGAGACCATGCAGAATTCACGATCAAGGGTACTAGTTAATGACCTACTTCGGGAGAAAGTCGATGTTTATTGGACGATTACCCCGCAAACATGTCTTGTATCCCCAATTTTGGATTTGAACGAATCATATGAAAAAATGTTTGATCAAGGATCTTTTCTCATACCTTTCGTTGGGGATGAATATGTAGATGCATTGATATCCTCCATCGTCTTTGATTATTGCATTGATGCAGAACTAGATGATTGGAAACATCCTCTCAAAGGATATGTTCTCTTAGAGGCTGCTCCTATACTTTCTTATAAGCTTGTTGAACCAAAGATCGCTCAACATTTCAGTACATCAACTAGGTATGGCTGGCCAGTCTATCTACAGATAGCTGATGCAGGAGGATTCTTGACATTTGATTTCTTCCTTGATACAGAAACCAAATCATTGCTGTCCTCTAATGATTATAATATTTTTATGTGGCCGTATGAACCTAATCCTGCTCGAAAGAGTGAGGCAATAAAGAATCTCTTGGATACAGAGGATCTAAACACTATTAGAAGATTTGTACGTGAGGGTGGAGGATATGTCGGGTCCTGTTATGGTGCCCAAACAGCATCTTCAGGATTCATTTCTCCTTTTTCCCCGTTATTATTATCTTATGCGTATCAGCCTGATAGACCAATTGTTCCTTTCTCGTTAGTTACATCCATGAGCGATACTCTTTTAAAGATCCGTCCGTCACTACTGGAAAAGACGTTTATTTCCACTTCTAGTATTATAAATCAATCCCATCCTTTGAGCTTTGGGATGAACATTTCGGTCAAGGATTTCTTTAGTGGGCCATGGTTTGTATATCTTGGGAAGAATAGCGAAATCGTCAGTGTTTTTGATACAATCGTGCTTGAAGATGAGGACGAGCCACCAGTGATACAAAAGATTATTGGTACACCCAATTGGGTGACTTCAACGTTTGGTAAGGGTACGCTTGCTTTGTTTGCGAGTCATCCTGAGTTTGTCAATAACATTTCATTATTGTTCGAGCAACGTGATTGGCCTGAGGATCATTACTATGGTAGACGAGTGATCCAAAACGCTTTATTCTATGTAACCGCAGTATCTGAGCAAACTCCTCTTTTCGACCATTGGTATCCATCTACTTTTCTCAAAGATATCTACCATAAAACGGTTGGCTTATCGCTTCCCAGTTCAGATACTGAGGTCTTTAACCAAACGATTGACTATCTAAATGATTATTATTATTGTCTATGGACCATACAGAATCGTTCTTCTCGTCTCATGAGGATGTATTCTGAAACATTCTCAGACTCACTTTTGTTTGAAACAGAATCCCGACCGTTATTATATTCGTATCATATAAGTATCATACTAAAAGACTATGTTCAAAGAGGGATAATGACGCTTGGATGTCTAGAGCAACTGATCGCTCTAGACTTGATCAATCACCAGGATCTCCAGAATAGTTATGATGAACTCATTAATTTTATTGAGGGAAATATAATGGAAAGTACTATGATTTATAACAGAACCATTGTACTATTGGATGCGATTGAGATGCGTTTGAATACGTCATCACTTTCAATCGGGGAAAAGGCAAAGATAGTTGAGGATGCTAGGGAGATGATTATAACATTTGAATCATCATTGAAATATATACCCCAACTCTATTTTGAATCAGTTAAACTTACACGACATCATTGGTACCAATATGAGGCGCTTCTTGCAAGCTGATTTCCGTCTTTTTTCAATATCGTTTTAAACCTATGCGGAATACAAAAGAAACCGAGGTCATATGTTTGAAACAGAGATACGTCAAGGAAAAACAGTTCTTGACGCCATTGGCAACACCCCCCTAGTACAAGTAGATAATGTCTATGCGAAACTTGAGAGTTTGAATCCGAGTGGCAGTATTAAGGATCGTGTTGCCCTTGAGATCATCACCGCTGCAGAGAAAGAAGGTTTCCTTAAACCGGGTTATCGTATCGTTGAGGCAAGTAGTGGCAATACAGGGATATCATTAGCAATGGTCGCAGCAGTCAAAGGATATCATATGACCATCGTCATGCCTGAGAACATGAGCAATGAACGAAAAATGATGATGAAGGCATTTGGCGCTGAACTAGTCCTTACCTCAAAAAGTGGTAGTCTTATGGAGGCAATCCAAAAGGCTGAGGAACTCTCAGAGCAACCCAATACGTTTTATACTCGCCAATTCAACAATCCAAATAATATCATGGCGCATATTAAGACCGGTAAAGAGATTGTTAAAGAGATCGGGTCAGCTGATGCGGTTGTCGCTGGCGTTGGAACCGGCGGCACTCTTATTGGCGTCTCTTCAGTTATAAAGGAGATTAACCCTGATGTGAAGGTGATAGCGGTGGAACCAGAAGAGGCTGCGGTGATGTTTGGTGGAAGCAATGTTCGGATTGGTGAACATCGTATA
>JARVGL010000005.1 GCA_029762575.1 Thermoplasmatota archaeon
CAAATATTCCCGTTGCATATCTTGCTTGGTACTAGGTTCATATCTTTTGAACACTTGTATCTTTCCTTCAAATGTCACTAAGCCAACGATATGTTTCTTGCTCTTGAATTCACGTTGAACGATGGCGTCCTTATAATGCTCTGTGTTTCGTAGAAAATCCTGTAATGAGCTCATAATATGATTACGATTGAATCGATTTATTCGAAAAAAGGATTATGGTGAAGGAAGTATTTCTATAGAGATGACGTTCTTTGTCCAAAGGCTTGATGATGTTATTGGTGTGTTCTCTTCAACAAAAGCTATTCGAAATGGTCCGATATCTTCCTCAGGATCTATCTCAAAATAATATGATTCTTCTTCCATATATGCTAGGATCATTACAACAGCACTGGCATTCTCTATGATAGTTCCATTTTCATTATAGATGTCAACATTTCCCGCCATATCATCGATTGTATATTCTGTTGCAAAATCATCACTAGCGGTTACCTTTATCGAATAATTCGTAGGAAGACCATTTAATGATCCAAGAAGTGTTTGAATATCTATTCCAGTAAAATTGATGACTTCACTTAATGAAACGGTATCTGGAAGAAGTTTTGTTTTAATATACTGTCCACTACCAGTATATTGTTCAAATGTCTCTAAGGTTAACAGATCATAGAGGATAACTTGGTCACCAAATACCAAAGAACAGGTCATATTCTTTTTTATTTCATCCATCTGATCAGTACTATCTATTGTTCCATCCGACCCTTGATCATTCTGAGTATCATCATTGTTTTCTACAGGTAGATTGACATAGATCAACGTACTTAAAGCAACGATAATGATTACAACCAAGGCAATAGTAACCATTAAGTTTTGTTTTTTTACCATGAGAACATCAACATAACTAAACAACTTATAAATCTACTTATATATGTAGAAGATTTGGTATGTTAAGGTTGGATACGATATGAATCAACCATATGTCATTGGTTTTTATGGATACTCAAACTCTGGGAAAACAACACTAATTCTTAGATTGATTGAACAACTAAAAAAAGAAAAATTCGTCGTTGGTTCGATAAAACAGACGGATAAACCTCTAGGCATGGATACACCAGAAAAAGATACGTGGAAACATAAAAAAGCAGGTGCCGACATCGTTGTATTTTCAAGCTCTTTAGAAAGCACTGTTCTCATACCTGAACCGATGAAGATACAAGATGTAATAGAGATAATGAAAAATGTAAAGGACCTTGATATCATCCTTGTTGAAGGGGCTACTGATCCTTTGATCCCAAAGATACGCATTGGACTTAGAGAAGAACGGAAGAATACAGTCTATACCTATGATGGTGACTTTAATAAGCTTTTTAAGTATATCAAGCAAGAAATACACACGAGATGAGAGTAGATGTCAGATATGATACTTAAAGTAAATGGAACGCAGGTGTTACTCACTGAGTTTCCTGAGGAATTCATTAAAAATACGCTTTGTGGGATGATTAGGACTTTAAAAGGTGTGGAGACAATACACACTGTTGAATTACGTTTTTCAATAAACGAGTAGGATCATTAAGGAAGTAGTCTACTAATTTGAGTTCTATGATCGATAGTGTTCAATGAATGTTTCGATGCTACGATCATATGTTTTCTCAATTTCTTTTGAGAAATAACAGGCAGGTAGTTCCCCTCTTTTCCTATGGTATTGGATGCATTCGCAACATACTCCTTTTTTATCACAGAGATACGTACAGTTACAATAATTCTTCTTGTTCTCTTCAGATCTACATTGCATGGTTATCACTTTTTCTTAGGTTTCTTTTCCGCTATATAGAGAAATTCTTCCTCTTTTAATATTTTTACACCTTGCTGTAGTGCTTTGTCATATTTTGATCCTGGGTTTTTCCCAACGACCACATAATCCGTTGTTTTCCCAACTGAAGAGATGATCGTTCCACCTTGCTCTCTGACAAGGTCTCCTGCATCGGATCTTGAGAGATGTTCCAATGTACCAGTGAATACGAATTTTTTACCTGAAAGGGGGAGATTCTCTTGTGTTTTCTCCTGTTTTGTTCTCACTCCAATATTGTTTAATCGATTGATCAATGCCATGTTCTCCTCTGTTGCAAAGAATGTTGCAATGGATTCAGAGGATTTTTCTCCTAATCCTTCTATCTTCTTTAATTCATCAGGGGTTGCTTTGGATAGATCCTCTAGTGAATGATACCGACTTGCAAGGACCTGAGCAGCATATTTACCCACATGGCGGATGCCTAGAGCATAGATAAGTCTTGAGAGGTCTTGTTGTTTGCTTCTTTGTATCGACTCAAGAAGGTTTTGAGCGGATCGCTCCTTATATCCTTCAAGTGTCAAGATATCCTCAAGCGTAAGAGTATATAGATCTGAGACATCAGTGATCAACTCCTTATCTAGGAGCTTATCAATGGTCGATTCTCCAAGATGATCGATATCCATCGCATCTCGGCTTGCATAGTATTTCAACCGCCATTTCAAGCGAGCTGGACACATTTTATTAGGGCAACGGATCGCTACCTCCTCCTCACTTTTTCGAACAGGGGTAACGCAGATAGGACAGGTGTCAGGGATATTCATCTGTCGTTCATTACCAGTTCTTTGATCTTGTATACTTTTAACTATCTGTGGGATGACATCCCCACTTCGTTCAACAAGCACTCTGTCACCAATACGGATATCCTTTCGTGATACCTCATCGAAATTATGTAATGTCGCTCTTGATACAGTGACCCCACCAACATCAACAGGTTCAAGGATAGCTACAGGGGTTAGAGTCCCTGTTCGACCAACCTGTACATCGATATTGAGAAGTTTTGTGGTTGCTTGTTGTGCGGCAAACTTATACGAAATCGCCCAGCGAGGATTCTTTGATGTGAAGCCTAGAAGTCTCTGGTGTTCAATGGAGTTAACCTTTACCACAACACCATCTATATCATAATCCAAACTATCCCGTTGTTTTTCAAGCTCTTCACAGTACTTAATCACCTCTTCGATGTCTTGTACATGTCGTGACAAAGGATTGGTTTTGAACCCTGCTTTTTTCAGTAGCTGCAATGATTCCCAGTGGGTATGAGGGATATCATCTGAAAAGGATATGAGATAGACAAAGATGTCAAGTGGCCGTTTTGCTACTATCCTAGGGTCCAGCTGCCTGATGGATCCGGCTGCAGAGTTCCGAGGGTTTGCAAAAGGTTGTAACCCGTTGTCGATCAATTCTTTATTATATGTTTTAAATCCTGAACGGGTCATGAAGACTTCCCCACGGACCTCAACAGTCTGAAAGGTTTTTGGTTGAAGCCGTAGCGGAATACTATAAATCGTCCTTAGGTTTGAGGTGACATCATCTCCTTTTATACCATCTCCACGGGTTGCTCCACGAACAAATACGCCCTCTTCATAATATAATGCTACTCCTACTCCATCTATCTTTGGTTCTACGACATAGTCAACATCAGGAATTGTTTTTTTCACTCTTTTATCAAACTCTCGAAGTTCATCAGGCGAATAAGTGTTTGCAAGGGAAAGCATAGGAACCTTATGGGCCACAGTTTCAAATCCTTCGGAAGGTTGCCCACCTACGCGTTGAGTTGGAGAATCTGGGGTTATAAGTTCAGGATATTGATGTTCCAGTGACTCTAGTTGTTTCAATAATTGATCGAATTCATGGTCTGAGATCAAAGGATTATTTAGAGCATAATACTGATAATTATGACGATTTATCTCGTTTCTAAGTCTTTCGATTTCCTTAGCTGCTTTTTTGTTATCCATTCTCTTTCCGCCCTTTCTTGAAGAATTCTTCTATCGTTGTAAGATCAACTGTGTTTATCACATCTTCTTTTTCTAACCATCCTCTCCGTGCAGTCGCAACTCCAAATTTCATATATTCAAGGTGTTCCTTTGCATGGGCATCGGTACCAATGATAAAACGAACTCCGAGTTCCTTTCCTCGTTTTACCTGTATATCATTAAGGTCCAACCTATCAGGAAATGAATTGATCTCCAAAGCGGTATTCGCATCTACTGCGGTCTCAAATATCTGGTCCATATCAAGATCAAAACCTTCACGATGTCCTATCATTCGACAGGTTGGATGGGCTAGAAACGTGACAGATGGATGTTTCATTCCCTGAATTATCCGTTCAGTTGCTTCGTCTTTTGTCATATTGAAGCCGGTATGGATCCCAATTCCAACATAATCAAAGAGGCCAAGCACATCATTGGGGTAATCAAGTGTTCCATCGGATTTGATATCACATTCCGTCCCGCAGAATACATGTAAAGGTGCTGTCTCATTCAATCGTTTGATTTCTTCTTTTTTTGCTTGTATCGCTTCACCATCTAATCCTCTAGCTATTTTCAATGATTGGGAATGATCCGTGATACCAACATATTCATATCCTCTCTTTGCACAAGCTTCAACCATATCAGATATACTATTACTTCCATCGCTATAGGTTGAATGGATGTGCAGATCCCCTTTTACATCCTTTTCTTCTAAGAGTCTAGGTAGAGTCTTGGTCTTTGCAGCTTCGATCTCGCCTCGGTTCTCCCGAATTTCAGGTGGTATGAACTGAAGACCTAGATTATTATAGATGTCCTGTTCTGTTCGGCCACTGAGAAACTTATCCGTATTCTTTTCAAAGAGGCCATATTCGTTAAGTTTGAAACCTTGTCGAACTGCTAGACCACGTACTGTTACATTGTGTTCTTTAGATCCAGTGAAATACTGCAATGCTGCGCCATAACTTTGTATTGGGACCACTCGTAGGTCTACCTGTATTGAATCTATTAAAAGGACACTAGTTTTTGTTTTCCCTTGGACCAATATTTGCTTGATCTTTGGATAGTTAATGAAATGGTCCATGATTGTATCGGGGTCCTCTGAGGCTACGATGATGTCGATATCTCCAATGGTCTCTTTCATCCGCCGAAGGCTTCCCGCAAGATCCGCCTGAATTACTTTAGAACACTCCCTGATATATTGTAGATAGTGTTGTCCATTGTTGTAAGCATGATAAAGAAGACTCCTTCCACTTGTTCTCTCTAAGAGTTGTATGCCTCTGAGGATGTTTCTTTCTGTGATCTCCCCGAATCCATCGATATCTCGAAGTTTTCCTTCTATGCATGCTTGTTTTAATGATTCAATGGTGTCTATGTTAAGGACTCTAAATAATGTAGCGACCTTTTTTGGCCCTAATCCAGGTATCTGAAGAAGCGAAAGGATCTGAAGGGGTATCTCCTCACTGAGCCTTTCGAAATACGTAAGTCTTCCTGTTTTGACAAATTCAGTGATTTTCTTTGCGATTGCGTCACCAATCCCTGCGAGATCCTTCAATCTATGTTCCTCTACAAGTATGGATATGTCCTCAGGGGAATCATGGATGGCCTGAGCTGCAAGGCGATATGCTCTGATTTTAAAGAAGTTCTCCCCCTTTATATCCATAAGATCTGCAATAGTAGTAAGAAGGTTTGAGACATCGGTGTTGTTCATTACTTTCCATCTTCCTTTTTCGCTATAAAAACTATAACAGTCACCATCTCTCCGTCCTCAACATTGATCTTAGTTCTTAGATAGTCCGGTGCTATGAACTCAAGTATCGATGAATAATGACCACGCAGAGGAAGGGTAAGAGCGCAAGGAACTTCGTTGATGGTTGCATGGAAACAGATGACGCCACCAAAGGAACGGTGAGGGGTTTCAAAAGGGTCGATGATGATTCCTTCATATCTTTTTATCAATCGTATCTTATTTTTCTCAATTGGGTCAATTGATACATTAAAGGTACCTGGATAGGGTTTGAACCCAAGTTTCTCTTCAAATTGTCGAACATATCCTTCTTGTGAGGTATAATACGTTCCTTCTTTCATACCGGAAACCGTCTTTCCAGTAAAATAGATACGCTGGGGTAGATCAAATATATGTTTATAGTGTACATATTCATCTTTGAGGATATCTGATCCTTTTTCAGTGATATGGATCAATTGTTTTTTTATACCCATCTCTCTACCGATCAAATTCATTGAATCAAGTTCTAGAAGATATCGTGAAGCGGTCTGCTGGCTGATATGGATCTGATCTGAGAGTTCTGAAGAGGATAATTCCACCCGGTTGCTGATTGCTCCAAGCAACGCAAGTTCTTTAAGCATCTGGAGCAGATATGGTTTGATTCCTTGGTCTTGCATTCTTCACCTACCCCTTTTATATCTCATCTGATAAGGTCCATTGATGATGGACATTGAGAACAATGGTCACACCCTGAAATGGTAGAGGTCATAAAAAATCTTTTGAATATATGATCATTACCTACCAACATATTAATCTACTACTGTTTCTTATCTGGTCTATTACAATGTTCAATAATGTCCCTGTCATTGATTCAGCGGATGAGATCCTTGATCGCTGTTTCAAAAAGGCTAGTAAGAAAGTGATTGCTGATCGCGATGCATTCTATCGAAAGAAGAAAACAGTGATAGCTCGGACGGAGTCATTCGGTACGACTCTCTCAGGTATTCTGGAATCTTATGTGAAGACGTTTCCCTCCATCGATAATCTTCCCATGTTCTATCAAGAATTGATCCGCATCAAGATCAATACTGACACCCTTAAACATTCTCTAGGGGCTGTTCATTGGGCTCAACAGACAAGTCAACAGATACTCGCGGCTCAGCTGAAACAGTTGAAACGTATGAGGCAGATTGATCCCTTGCTTGCAAAACAAAAAGAGATATATGGGAGGATCTCTAGTATTGTGAAACAGGTTGATTCTCATCTAAAGATACTTTCTGATGCACGATCAATGTTTAAGACATTTCCTGATATCTTGGATGTTCCTACGATCGTGATCGCTGGGTATCCTAATGTGGGGAAATCATCTTTATTGAAACGCCTTTCAAAGGCTAAACCTATGATCGCTCAGTATCCTTTCACCACTAAAGAGATATCTGTGGGTCATCTTTCCAGAAAAAAAGGATTTCATCTGCAAACATTCCAACTTCTTGATACCCCTGGCCTTTTAGATCGGCCGATGGAAAAACGTAATACAATCGAGCAGCTAGCGATAGCTGCGCTGGAACATCTCGCAGAGATAATCATCTTTCTCTTTGATCCAACAGAGACCTGCGGATATATGCTGACAGATCAAAAGCAACTTCTAGTTCAGATGAAGGAATTATTCGTGCATGCTACCTTTATTCTTGTTGAGAATAAACATGATATCACGTCTTCATCGACAGATTTTTTTAAGATATCCTGTAAGACTGGAGAGGGAATAGAAGAATTAAAGGATCATCTTTTTACCTTGTATCCTCATGATACGGCAAAAGATACTTCACTACTAGAGTGATGATCTCTTCCGATATTTCTTAAAGATCAATGCTGAGAATACAAATAATACAAATAGCAGGATGATGAAGACCAGAAGCTCTAAGAGGGGGAATATGGTGAGATGAACGGTTTTCACAGTGGAGATGTGTTGTTGACCTTGGGTATCATAGGCTACGACATAGAAACTGTAATATCCTGTTCCTTGGTCAGGGATGAACTTCCAAGTTGATGAACCATTTGTAAGGTTCTTCCCATATTGTGAGAATGTTTGTCCCACAGTCTCATTTGGTGAATAACTATACCAGAGTTGAAGTAAGGAAACCTGACTTTCATTGATAGTTACCTGTATGGTATATTCGTTGTTCCAGCTCCAACCATCGAAATCGGAAAGGTCCGGATCATAAATAGTAGTGTTCTGCAAGTTCTTTACAAGTGTTAATGCTTGGCTACTAGAAGGTGTTTCATAGATGTTTCCTAGTACATCGATGACCTTAAAGTAGATGTAATATTGTTCATCCTCTATCATGGTGTTCCATTGTGAGAGGGTGAGATTCCAAGTTGGAGTATACGTTTGAACGTTCAGATCTTCAGTGTTCAATGGTGTCCATTCATTGATGCCTTCGAAGTTCATACGGTACAAGACCTGTTTTAAACGATAGTCATCCTTGAAGATGACATCATCAAAGACCGGTATCTCATCTGTTGTGAACTCATAGAGGGTTACAAAGGTTGGTTTAGATGGCGGGTTTGGATCAAAGACGAAAAGCACTTCACCAGTTGATGGAAACGACTGTTCATTTCCTGCTTTATCCGTTGCAATTGTACAGAGTTCGTATTCTCCTCCTTTATCAGATCCGATAGTAAAAGACCATTGATATGGTTCAGTAGACTCTTTGCCAAACAGTGACCATTGGGTAGCTGTGGTCATTCTATAATAGAGTGACACGTCTTTAACTCCACTACCAGTATCTGATGCAGATGCTTTGATTACAACGGGGCTTGTATTGCAGAAGGTTGGAATCTCATTACTATTTGTAATATTTGATGTGGGTTTGATGTTGTCGAGGCTCAAGTTGAACCAAATTGATGTATTTTGGTTACCAGCCATGTCCTTTATTGAGAACCGTATCCTATGGATATCTGTGATAGTGTCACTAAAGCTTAATGATGCAATGTTAGCGGTGATGGTCACATTCACTTTGGTACCATTTGTACCACTACATTGTGCTTTAAAAGTATCTGTTTTTGTCCCTGATTGATCAGTATATTGGATGGTGAAATTGGCTGATGAAACATCGATGCCGGTAATATTATTCTCTATGCCGATATCCTTAGCAAGTATCGTACAGGTTGGTTTAGGTGAGATGATATAGAGGGAGGATGGTTGGAATGAGGATTCATAGAAGATAGGTGGTGCGGTATCTGGATAGATGACGCCCGGAAATGAGAACCATTTGGAGAAGCTTTCATATCCTTCGATATCTTTTATTGAGAATTTGATGTATTCATATCGGATGAGATTTTTGATTGATGTCT
Source organism: Thermoplasmatota archaeon (assembly GCA_029762575.1). Classification (GTDB taxonomy): domain Archaea; phylum Thermoplasmatota; class E2; order DHVEG-1; family DHVEG-1; genus EX4572-165. The sequence continues at coordinate 8,888 of JARVGL010000005.1, forward strand.
GATTAGAAAGATTCACATGGATGGTTTCTTTAAGCTTTGATCCATTCGTTCCTGTGCAATCTGCATACAACCAATCGCTTATTTGTTGGCCTGATGTGTTCTCATATTGGAGTTTGAATCGAGCTGAAGTATTCCATATCCCATGTTCGGTATTTTGGATCTGGATACTACAATTGGTTGGAGGATTACCTGGAGCATTAAACGTATTTTCAAAGAATGTGGTCTCAGTTATTTCACCATTGATGCGGTAAGAGACTGACCATTCATGTAGGATTGCTTTCCCGTTGGTATTGGAATGGAACAATGCCTTTAGTCGAATTGTTTTATGGTTTTTCATGGTAGATGGCGGAAGGAGGGCACCATCTTCAACCTCTCCGATGAGAACATTATTTGATGCATCTAGGATGCTGAATTTAATGTGTCCGTTCTCTGTCTCAGTTCCTGCAAAGAATCTATTCCAGATGTAACTATCGTTATCGGTTGGAAGGGTGATTGGTTGGGAGATGATACTTCCGGTGATCTGTGTACCATCTGGAAGTCGAGGTTTTCCGATAGCTTGGAGCATGCCGTTCTCTGAGATCATGAATGCTAATCCATCGACAATGATTGGTGATGATATAACTGGTGATCGTGATATGGATTGCATTGTAAAGAGAATAGAACCATCTGATGCCCTGATTGCTTTAAGATCTCCATCAGGGGTACCAATGAATACCATTCCATCAGCATATGCAGGGGATGATACCAGATGATTGTTTGATAAAAGACCTTTTTTGTATACTTGTGTTTCCCATCTCTGGTCACCAGTGAGATGGTCAAATGCATATAGATAGCCATCTGGTGAAGCAACAAAGACCCGGTCATCAGCTACCGCCGGTGTATTATATCCAGCATAACTATATTTATCCGGTATCATATCGCCAACTGTATGGTTCCATAAAATAGTTGCATCAGTGATTCGTAATGCAACGATCTTTGTATATGCTGTGAATGGTGTTTGTGTTGGTGTCTTTGAGATCATATACACAATATTATCGTAAACAACAGGTGAGGCATACCCAATAGGTCCGATATCCTTTTCCCATATTTTCTTTCCATTTGTATCTACTGCAAAGATGCTTGATCCTTTAAGATTCTCACAACCAACGATGATTGTTGTATCGGTCACAGCAGGTGAGGAGAAGCTTCCGGCAGGAAGATCAAAAGTCCATACTTTGCTTCCTGTATCTGTAAGACAGATAAGTTTATTGTTGCCTCTTGAAAAATTGAACATGCTCCATAGCGAGTTCCATATAGAGGTATCACCACTCCAGGTGGAGAGGTATATATTATTGTTTTTAATAATGGGGGATGATTCGTAACAGATAGCTGGATTTTCGCTGTCAGTGGTTTTATAATTAAAGGTCCATGCGATGTTGAGGGTTTTTGTATCAAAACCATAGACGACGTTTTCCACATCTCCCTTAGATGAAGAGGATGCTGTTGCAGCAACAATCGTGTTCTTGCTTGTTATCGCAGGTGATGTTTTTATCTCGTAATTTAAAGTGGGGGTATCTCTAAGTTTGATGTTTGGTTTGGTTGATCCTAGTTGTTGAAGGGCATTGTATGCTATGATCTTGTCTCCTTCATTTGAAGCGATATAAAGCATACCTCCATGAAAGATAGGGTTACGCTGGGTTCCTCCTACCTTATCGATGGTATACCATGCTAATTGTTGATCGGATTGATCAGGACCTAACCCAGGGGTTTCTCTTGTATTACTAGGGTTTTGTCCGAACATTGGCCAGTTGTTAATAGATGGTAATACACTGACCGTTCCATCTTCGATTAGTACGTTTTGAATGTCATCTTTGTTTACTCGAAGATTTGATGTAAATGTATCCTTCCAGATGTTTGGTGTGGTCTGCCAACTGAAGCCCCAACCGTATAGTTCTGGTGAAATGGATAGATCGCTAGTGCTAAAATTCGCCTGTATTGATATATTATAGGTGATTGGGATTGAATTAAGATTGATTGGTCCTTTTGTGAATCCTTGTATGTTTCCTGTGAGGTTCTTATTATCGATCAGATGGTTTGTTCCATTTGCATCTTCGTAGCATATGTGATATAGTATATCTGTTTGAGGCGGTGTGTAGTCTTCCCATGAGGCATAGCCCCACTGTGAAATGTTGTTAGGATCTATTGTTGGCGATCTGACAAATCCATCTGTTGCGTATCCTTCACCTTGGACCATGATGTTGATGAAATCGGTAAAAAGTGTGCATTTGTTACCAAATTTTGGAGTGAGTACCACACAGACATCAACATATCCAGTGCTTTGGATGGGTAATTTGTTTGAAAAGGTGAACATTAGTGAGAACGTTGTTTGATTATCAGATCGTGACGCTGCCTTCTCCCAGTATCCATATCCTCCGATAAGTTCCCGCCAGACGTAGATACTGAGATCCTGGGAATTCTCCACTTTTCCATACCATGAGACCTTCATATAGGTTGTTGTGTTGATATCTTGAGTGATCTTGAAACGGAAATGGTGCATACGTTTCAGTGGTGACGATTCAGAGAATCCTTCTAGGGGGAAGTAAGTATCATCAAGACTACCTACGAGACCATATTCAGTAGGATTCGTTACCTCCGTTTCATATTTTTTAATATAATTTTCGAGAGCCATTACAGGGAAGAATATGAGGCTATCATAATAGTACATCCTGTTGTTAGATGCAATGGTCCAGCTTGAGAAATTGTAGTTGTTCGATGTTGAACCGTCGGGATCCAATATGACCTTGTTCTCGTTCTGTGGTTTTTTACAATGAGAAAACGTTGTATCGGGCGTGGGAAACGTTTCTGTATAATAGATGCCATCGTTCTGATCGATATCGTTTAATTGGAGGGTCTGCTGATCAGCGATGCTATAATGTATTGATAGATTTGTAAAAAGAAAAAGCATAATCGTTAATACAGTCATTTTTTTTGATGACTGAGTAAGATTCATTTATTTCTCACCTTTTATATTTTTAATATAATATATATTTTATACTTAAATATTTTTGGTCCTATCTATGGAATCATTACGTTTTCTGCATAACACCAGCTGAGATAACTCCATACTATAGGTACAGCAACGGTACATCACCAAGCTCTCCTCTCTATTTATTTTGTTATCATGTTTAACCTTTATAAATGTAGTCACAATTTTTTTTACGATTGTATCGTTGTGAAATATTACTTTATGATTAGTTGAATGTCCATGACATTGGTCCCCGTTGGCCCCGTATCTAAAACGTCATGTAACGCCTTAAAGAACGTATATGAATCATTTTCATTAAGATATTTCGTATGGTCCATCTGTAGTTCCGTTGATCTTAGGAGACTATATCTATCAGCGATGGCGCCTGCTGCAGGGCTCATACCGTCCACCCCATCCGTTGCAAAAGAGACAAACACATGATCGGTCCCTTGGATTTGTTCGACAACACTTAAAACCATCTCCTGATTTCTCCCACCCTGCCCGTTCCCAAGGACGGATACTGTTGTTTCTCCTCCAGCAATACAAAGATCAATATCTTGATGTTGGAACAATTCCCTTGCTCTTTGTTCCAAATCCCGTCCGATATCCTTTGCCTCACCAACAAGTGAAGTGGAAAGAAGAAAAGGCCTATATCCAAGCTCTCTAGCTTTATTCAACGCGCTCTCACACGCAATGACATTATTTGCAACTATGACGTTATGGCTTTTTGAGACCCGCTTGTCATCTTTAGATGGTGTTTCAGGAATCATTCCTTGCTGTCCCTGTATGAGTACAGTTCTTACAGTTGAAGGGATGGCTTGCCATAGAGTATATTGTTTTAAAATGGATATCGTATCATCAAAAGTGGTATCATCTCCACAGGTGGGGCCGGAGGCTATGAACTCTAGAGGGTCGTTGACCACGTCTGATATGATAAATGAGACAACGGTGCACGTTACATTTTTAATAAGATTTCCACCTTTCACATGGGAAAGATGCTTGCGGATGGTATTTATCTCTGAAATCGTTGCCCCTGATCGAAGGAGAAGTTGCGTTGTTTGTTGCATATCTTTCAAAGGGACACGGGGATGACATAATAATGAAGAACCACCACCAGATATCAAAACGATAAGAAGATCATTAGGGGTACAATCTGCAATGATCTGTTCTATCATCTCAGTACCACGTATGCTATTTTCATCTGGAAGGGGATGTCCGCCGGTGATGGTTTGAACCAAAGGATGATGTACTTTCTTTGAGACATCATTAGTAATGACGACACCTCGTTTAATTGGTATTCTATCACAGATTGATTGCGCCATTTCCACACTAGCTTTCCCAAATCCCACCAAAAAAACATGAGCGAATGAGAAAGGATTTAGTGTACAACTATCTAGAACGATTTCTTCATTTCTGAAGCGTGTTGAAAGTACCGTATACGGGCCAACTGATTCAACGGCAGAAGAGAGTATCTTTAAAATATCACTTCTCTTCTTTCTTAAAGATTCAGTGCGTCCATTCTCAATTAACTCGTCCTTATTTTTAAAGAGCATATCACAGGTTCCATATGTAAAATACTATAAGTTAGTTTCCAAACTGTAATTGTTTCATCAATCCTTTTCTCATCTTTCGGTTACTTGAGAATCCTTTCATCATCTTCTTTGTCATATTATAGTATTTGATAAGTTCCTTGACGTCTTTATTCTCCATCCCTGCTCCTCGAGCGATACGCTTCACTCGAGATGCTCTAATAAGTGATGGGTCTTCCATCTCCTCATCGGTCATGGAATCCATGATGATCTTGAATCTTCTGAGTTTGTCCTGTGTGGTATTCATATCCATTCCTTTTATTTTACCAGACATACCACCAGGTAGCATTTCTGCTATCTTATTCAAAGGACCCATACCTGATAGCATGTTCATCTGTTCATACATATCATGCAAGGTGAACTTCCCGCTCATCATTCTTCGCGCTGTTTCCTCTGCATCCTTTCCCTTCAAGCTTTCCTCTGCTTTCTCTAGCAATGTCTTAATATCACCCATGCCAAGGAGTCGAGATATGAAACGCTCAGGGTCAAACCTTTCGAAATCAGATGGATGTTCACCGGTACCAATAAAAATGATAGGGGCACCTACCTCCGCAGCAGCACTAAGAGCACCACCACCTTTTGCAGTACCATCAAGTTTTGTGATGATGATGCCTGTTATATTAACGGCATCGTTGAACGCTTTTGCTTGGGAACCCGCTTGTTGACCTACCGCTGCATCCATCACAAGGATTTTTTCATCTGGTCTTGTTGCCTTGAAAATATCTTCCATTTCTTTAATGAGATCATTTTCAAGTTTATGCCTGCCCGAGGTATCAACAATTATTACATCAGCAGAACGTTTGAATTTTTCAACTCCGTTTTTAACGACCTTGACTGCATTTTTTTCGTTCTTATCACCATAGAAAGGAACGTCAACTTGTTCCGCTATTTGTTTCAATTGATCGTATGCTGCTGGTCTGTGCACGTCACCGGCGACAACGGCCGGTCTAAGACCCTTTTTTTTGAAATATGTTGCTAATTTTCCAGCGGAAGTGGTTTTTCCTTGGCCATATAAACCAGTGAGCATTATGATCTGTTTTTTTACGGGTAACTCCCTTGAATCACCAAGGATTTCTACTAGTTCGTCATAGACGATCCTGATGACATGTTCTCTTCCACTCATCCCTGCAGGTGGTTTTTCCTCTAAAGCACGTTTCTCGATTTTTTTAGAGAGTTCAAGGACAAGTTTTACGTTCACATCGGATTGAAGAAGCGCACGTTGGATGTCTCTAACGACCTCTTTTATAAGTTTCGTATCGATTGTTACAGCACTTGCGATTTTTTGTAATGTCCCTTTCAATGATTCACTTAGATTCTCCATTACCATATCAAATCAAGAGATGTCATGTTGAAATTCCCATTAAAAGGTATCGTTTGAATGACAGGGAATTACTTTGAAGGAATTGAGGTATACTGAATATAAATAGGTAAGAGCTAGTAGTAAGTTTGGATATGTATCCTTGATATGAACATTAATATGTATGGCGGGTAAGTTGCCAGTAATATAACATTGTAAACGGAATAGTACATATTAATTTGCAAGTATTAATATAATGATGCATCAATTTTCGTTTTGTTTTTAACGTTATTTGTAAGCTTTTTTCATATGTTTCCAATATAGAAAAAGAGTATTGAGTTGGGTATGATTCTTTTTCATTAGAATCATTGCTAATTTTTTTAATGGCGATGATGGACGATATTGGCAGTATTATATCAATGTAGAGTATGCTGATGTTGGTTGTAGTCAATATATCGTATAATATAAGAATGTTATTTGTTGGAATTTTGAAAAATCATCATGGGATATCTGATAAATAATGCTTTTTCAACAATAGATTCTTATAGGGAGGAAAAGACCTAAAAACATATAAGACATGTTTAGATTTCCTCATGAAGAACCACAAGCAGCAAGATGGTGACATTGATACTATCAAAAAGCATGATCACTCCTTAACTGCTTATAAAAAAGGGCCAGTGGTCTAGTGGTTATGACGTCGCGCTTACAACGCGGAGATCGCCTGTTCAATTCCGGCCTGGCCCATAGAATCTTTTTATATAAGATGGTATATTATGGTTGGAATGGGGTTTTGAAAGATATGGATCAGGTTATCTTATTTTCACTTGAGAACTGTATGAAATGCACTCAGACCAAAGAATTACTTGAAGGAAGAGATAACGTTAGAATAGTAACATACCCTCATGATCTCGCTAAATGGACAGATGAACAATTGAAAGAATCAAAAGAATATGATGTTTTTGAGGATCTTCAGAACACTGCACCCATTCTTTGGAATGATGGAAACAAAGTTGTCGGGTATTTAAGGATCCGTAAATGGATACAGGATAACAAATGATCTATAAATTATCATTCTGATAAAAAAGAGATTAGTTTCTCCAATGCTCTTCCTCTATGGGATTGTGTATTCTTCTCTTCTGTAGTCATATCTGCAAATGTATGTTTTTTTCCTTCGGGGATAAAGATTGGATCATAGCCAAAACCTTTAGTCCCTTTTTTTTCAAAACCGATCATTCCTTCACATTCTCCGATGAATAGGTGTGTGCTACCTTCAGGGTCACCATATCCAAAGACACTTCGAAAGATCGCCCTTCGTTTTTCACTAGAAATACCATCTAGGAGATGAAGGAGCCCATCAAGTCCAATGGTCTGGTAAACGTAGGCAGCATATACCCCGGGAAATCCTTTCAGCGCATCGATAAATATCCCTGTATCTTCAAGTATAAACGGATGATCCACTCTGTAGCGTAATTGTTCTATGCCGTAGGTTGCAACCTCTTCAAGACTTTTTGCCTGTATCTCTGGATACCCTATATTTTTCTGAACGACATCTATATCTAAAGGGCTTAATCTTGTTTGAACTTCGTGAAGTTTTCCGTTGTTACTTGTAATGAAATATATCGTTCTCATCTATACCTTCCTCTTTGTACGATTTCTTGAATTTTTCCTTCAACCTCTTTTGGGTTTTTTATATATGTTCTTTTGTATCCTTCCAGCACGTATTTGAACTCATTGGCAAAGCGTGAATGAGTTGATTCCATTGCTTCCATCAGCACGTGTAGATCCACGCCTTTTGCTTCAACTTCATGATTAATCTCACCTAACCCAAAGTCGATGAAATGGATGCGTCCTTCATATACTATCATGTTTGAGGTGGTGATATCTCCATGGATTATATCGCCCATGTGGAGTCGGCCTATGCTTTCACCGATGTCTCTACAGAGCTTCAAACGTTTTTGTTTTGAGAGTGTGTTGTAGATGTCCTTAATGCGGTTTCCTTCAATATACTCCATGGTTATGATCCCTTGTTGGATGTCTACATCGAAAATGATTGGCACACAGACACCTTGTTTTCGTGCTGCTGCCATAAGCTTTGCTTCTTCTTTTGTACGAGATGCAATCAAACGAGTATCGATCTCTTGTATTCTATAGCTTTTTTTTAACCGTCTTTTTTCTACCACCGGATATCCAAGACACATGGTCTTGATGATCTTAGCTTCAGCTCCTTGATAGATACTGTTCTCTTCAGTCACGCCAGATCACTTCCACTTGGTCAGTTCGAAATCGTTGATTGATGATTGTATCATCGATCTCCATTCGAACACCACTTTGATACATGATGTATCCAAGCCATGCGATCATCGCTCCATTATCTACACATAGACTTTTCTCTGGTACGAAGAATCGTGCACCTCGTTCGTTAGCCATTATTGATACCATATCTCGTAGCCTTTGATTCGCAGCAACCCCGCCTCCTAAAAGTACTTGTTGTTTCTCTGTATGGGCCATTGCACGCTCCGTAATCTCAGTAAGTGCTGCAAAAGCAGTTTCTTGAAGAGAGTAACAGATATCCCCAAGAGGTTTGTTATTTTTATGATAGTGTATAGCTGCGGTGAGAAGTCCTGAAAATGCGATATCCATTCCTTTTACACTATAGGGGAGTTCAAGATAATTGGTTGATTTTTTTGCAAGTTGTTCGATTCTTGGTCCACTTGGAAAGGGCATTTGTAATGATCGTCCGAACTTATCCAGACAGTTGCCGATACCGATATCCAACGTCTCTCCAAAGACACGATATTTTCCTTCAGCAAATGCGATGACCTGGGTGTTAGCACCTGATGTGTAGAGGAGGACGGGATCAGTACATTCGGGTAATACCCCGCGGCCTATCTCAAGGTGAGCGACACAGTGGTTCACACCGATGATTGGTTTATGTAATTTTAATGACAATGCTCTAGCAGCGGTAGCTGCAGTTCGTAGACACGGGCCAAGACCTGGGCCTTGTGAAAAAGAGATAAGATCAACATCTTGAGCAGGAATATGAGCTTGTTGTAATGCCTCCTTTATTAGCTCAGCGATATAGGTAACATGATGGTTTGCCGCCTCACGAGGATGGATACCACCTTTCTCAGGCCGATATGTTCGTATCATATTTGATAGAACACTACATGAATCGTTTCTACCTTTTACGATACCGATGCCTATACTGTGAGCAGTTCCTTCAATCCCAAGGGTTATCATATGATGCATGATGTAAACTAAGAAACATTTATAAGAGATATGGCAAAAGATGATATGATGGGACATTGTCTCTTAAAGCTATGCTGAAATACCAATGGTTACCTTTAGCTCATCGATATCCCATGGTTTTACAAACGTTCCCTCTGCTTTATCTGAGAATGTTAGTGAAATGGAACGTGTCTCTTGTTTAATGTACTCGATCCATGATGAAAGCCCCTGTTGTTTGTCTTTGGGAACAGATAGAACGGTAGTGATCTGTGATTCAACGGCTAGATCCATCTCTTTTCTCATTGATTGGATGCGCCTCACGATCTCTCTAGCAAACCCTTCGCTTTCAAGATCCTCAGTAAGGCGGGTGTCTAAGAACAAGATTGCATCATCGGTTTTTGTCTCTGCGATATCGTCTTTGACCTTTTGTTGGATCTCAAAATCATCAAGGGAGAGTTCAACGGTCTCACCATTCACATCAACTGATACGTTTCCATCCTGGGTCAGTTCTTCAAAGAGCATAGCCATATCCATCTGCATCAGTGTCTTTTGGACTAACCCAGCTTTTTCTTTAAGTCGTGGGCCTAGGACAGCAAAATTTGGTTTCACTAGTTTATCCATGAACATATCTGTAGTACGTTGGAACAAGACCTCTTTAACGTTTAACTCTTCCATAAGAAGCCCTATCAATCCTTTCAACGATGCCTCTGTTTCTTTTTCACAGACAATGGTTGCAGAGGCAAGAGGATAGCGGACCTTGATACCTATCTTTGATCGTAATGCTCTGCCTACTTCAACGAGATCACGGATCCGTTGCATCCCACGTTCAAGTTTTTCATCGATCATGGTATCATTGACCAAAGGATAATCGCAGAGATGGACGCTTTCCTGCATGGTATCTGTTCGTAGATTCTGGTACATCTCTTCAGCGATGAACGGTGTGAATGGTGCAATCACCTGTGTAAGACCAACAAATATCTCATATATCGTAGCATACGCTGCTTTTTTATCACTAGTCTCCTCTTCGACCCATAGTCTTTTGCGGGAACGTCTCAGATACCAGTTGCTGAAATCATCGATGACGAATTGTTCAATAGCTCGAGATGCTTTATGGATCTCGAAGATTTCCATATGGCTCCGTACTTTTTTTACCATCTGATTAAACCTACTGAGCGCCCATGTATCAAGAGGGGGCAACTGATCCCAAGAGAGTGTGTGGTTCGATGGATTGAACTTATCAAGGGTTGCATATGTGGTAAAGAAATTATAGGAGTTCCAGACAGTAAGGATGAATTTAGCTAGGGTATCCTTCACTGCTTCTTCATAGAACCGTGTTGAGTTCCAAGGAGCATTAGCGGAGAATAGATACCAACGAAGCGCATCAGCACCTTCATGGTCAAGGATGATATCTGGGTCAAGATAATTACGTTTGCTCTTGCTCATCTTCTGATTATCCTTATCAAGGACAAGTCCTAACGTAAGCACATTCTTATACGGTGGTTTATTGAACAACACCGTACTAATGGCAAGAAGGGAATAGAACCATCCACGTGTCTGATCGAGTGCCTCACTGATGAAATCCACAGGGAAGTTCTCTTCAAACTCTTTTTTATGTTCAAAAGGATAATGCCATTGAGCAAAGAACGCTGACCCACTATCATACCAACAGTCAATGACCTCTGGTTCACGTTTCATCTCTCTATCACAGTTCGGGCAGCATACCTGGAGATCATCAACAAAAGGCTTGTGAAGATCATAATCCGTTGGGAAATCCTTACTTAGTTTCTTTAATTCTTCAACACTTCCCACACATATCTGATGTCGGCATTCCTTGTTCGTACACGTCCAAATAGGAAGTGGTGTACCCCAATATCGGTTCCGTGATAACGCCCAATCCTTTACATCATTGATGAAGGAACCGAAACGACCTTGTTGGAGATGTTCAGGATACCAATTGATTTGATTGTTGTTGTTAGTAAGATCCTTTTGTATCTTGCTCATTGCGATAAACCATGATTCCATCGCATAATACAATAAGGGGGAATCACATCGCCAGCAATAGGGATATTCATGTTCATACTCCTTGACACCTTCTAGCATTCCTTGGTCATCAAGATATTTAATGATCTTTGGATCTGCATCTTTAACAAATTCACCTTTCCATAGGGTGACTTCATCTTTGAATGTTCCATTCAAATGAACGAGTTGAACAACGGGTAGATCATATTTCATACCAATATTATAATCATCCTCGCCAAATGCTGGAGCGATATGGACGATACCTGTTCCGTCATCCATGGTGACGAAATCAGCACAGATGACAAACCATGCTTTCTTCTCTGGTTTCGCGTAATCAAATAAAGGTTCATACTGTATATGTTCAAGGTCTTTTCCTTTGAAGCCATCCAGGATCTCAAACTCCTGACCTTTTAGAAGGACCGATGCTCGTTCCTCAGCAAGTATCATCACCTCTCCATGATATAGTATCTTGATATACAATGCATCAGGATGCACTGCGAGTGCTACATTAGAGAGAAGCGTCCATGGTGTAGTTGTCCATGCAAGGAAAAAAGCATCTTCACCGGTGAGTTTGAATTTAACAAAGATAGAAGGGTCTTCAACTGTTTGATATCCTTGAGCTACCTCGTGAGCTGAGAGCGCGGTCCCACAGCGTGGACAATAGGGAACTACCTTATGACCTTTGTAGAGAAGTTTTTTTTCCCATGCTTGTTTCAATGACCACCATACAGATTCGATATACTCATTCTTAAGGGTAATATATGGAGTATTCATATCCACCCAAAAACCGATTCGTTCAGTAAGCTTCACCCACGCATGTTCATAGACAAATACACTATTCTTACATTCCTCATTGAATTGTTTGATGCCTAGTTGTTCAACATCTGTCTTATCCTTCAGACCAAGTTTTTTTTCCACTTCGATCTCTACTGGTAGACCATGGGTGTCCCAACCAGCTTTTCGAAGGATATAATGATCGTTCATCGTTTGATAACGAAGGACTAGGTCTTTGACGACCCGTGTAAGGACATGACCTGGATGTGGCATACCATTAGCGGTTGGAGGACCCTCTAAGAACACATATGGTGTACTATCCTTTCGTTGATCTATGGATCTCTGGAAGATATTGTTCTTATTCCAAAAAGATAAGATGTTTCTTTCTATCTGTTGTGGGTTATATTTTTGAGATGGGGATTGAATCATGTCTCTGTCACCAATTCTTGAGAAGATACTAGGGTTGTTTTAAACTCTGTACCCCTAATAAAGCATCACGGTTAAAACGATTTCCATCAGTTGCGAACTAATAGTTTCTAATGTCATCGGTTTTCATGATCTCTCGTAAGAATGAAGTAGCGTAGCATCCTTTCCTTAGATCAAAACATATCAAAGCTTTCTGTTTTTTTGGGTGTAGTTCATCTTGTGATATCTGAAAAGAGAGTTGTGATACCGGTGAGAGCAATGCACGTCGGGTACCATAAGAGGATACGAATGGTAGTTCTGGGACTATGAAATCCCGTTGGTCTACACCCTCTGTCTCAATTACCTTTTGTTCTATCTTACCCATGATACCTTGGGTATACGTACTATCAGATCCAAGGAGGATGCCGCTAACAACCCCTCTCCCTCGTTTCAACTGTTTGTTCACTTTTTCAATATTTGAAGCGTGGACTGGTATCTCTTTCATGGTTATCTCATCGTTTTCGATAGGGAGGACCACATCACCTATAACCGCCTGATGCAAGGGCAGACCCTGCATGATACGAGCGGAGAGCATTCGATTGAATAGATACGATTGATATGCATAGACAAACATCGTGAGAAGATTTTTTGGAAGTACCTGTAACGCTCCGATGTAATCATCAGGGTGTTGGGAAAGATGATGCGCCATCGCTTTTTCAAACTCTAGTTGATCGGGGAAAGAATGAAAAGCTTGTTTCATATCGCCGGTTTCTCCTAGCTCAGTTCGAACACTCGTTGATGCCTCGGCCTCATAGGGTGAAACATCTGTGAGATAGGTCATCACAGCTTGTTTGAAATCTCCTTGGACGATGAATTTTCCAACGATATGAGTGATTGGACGGATGACACCAAACCGTTGTATACCAAAAAAGTTTGGAAAACCATTCGCATCTTGTATTGGTGAAAACAAGGATTCCAGGTGTTCTTTTGTTATCTTTTGTGAAATATCTCTAATGAGTATCTCAAAATGATTCCCTTTTAGGTCACCGATCTTTAACATTCTATTCGATAGAAACACATTTGAGATCTCCAGGTCTTTAAGATGTATAACACTGAGCTTCTCTGGTCTTACTTGATAAAAGCTCATGATCTGAGAAGTCTTAGCTCGTTTATCCTTGGTACCGGCAAACATGATACGTTTCCGAGAGATATGTAACTCTTTTGATAATTCTCTGATAAGATGGTTCGTCTCCCAATTAATCGAGGTAACCGTTGCAATGGTAACTGGTCCTTTCTCTAAAGGTGTGATATCTTTTGATTGTTCAACAACGATGAAATCCGTAGGGATTGTACGCAATCGACCTTTTATACCATCATCTTTTGTAAAAAAAGTTTCAAGACCAATGCATGCTTCTTCAGGTAACACCTGCATAAATGAAAACCTAAATACCAATTTTATTTCTTTTTCTCAGCCTTCTTTACTTCTTCCTCGAATCCTTTTCGAAGATCTATTGCTTCATCAGATAGCTGCTTTACCGCTTTTTTTAAAAGAACAAGAGGTTCTGTTTTAACGCCACCTTTCAAGCGAATATAAAGACGTCGGGTTGGACCAAGAGGATGATCAGCAGCAATAGATGCAAAATCCACCTCTTTATATTGTAATAGAACCTGGACCAAAGGATTTAACAATGTCTCATTTTCATTAGTGATCTCTATTTCTAATTGTTTTGATGTTTTCGCTAGTGTTTTAATCTGCATGTCACTTCACTCCTCTTCCAATTCTCATTAGATGTTTACGAGTTTTCTATAATTTTTCAATATCAAAGTTGCCATAATCAAAAGCCATTTTCCGTTTCTCTTTATGGCCGCACTGACCACATTCTAACATGTTCTCTTTTAGCTTCAAAGGATGGCGGCATTGTGAACATAATGCTTTTATGACACCGTATTCACGACCTTTTGTCGTAAGCTGTAGACTTGGTTTCACTTGGATGACCTTAGCTCGAAAGATATCGCCGAGAAGAAAAGCCTCTTCAGGGTTTTTAATATATGATTGTGAGATCTCTGAAACATGTAATGTACCATTGGTATCACCAGAGATCGGTCGTTTTTGTCCTTGTACGTGAAAAACATTTGCAATGACCATCATCGACCGAACACTGACTGCTTCAGCAAGGACAATATCACCATTCCTTATAACAACAGGGATGCTTGTTAAAGGGGTAACCATCGCATGTCTTTGTTTATCATCTACTATGTAGATACCCATACGGGATGATCGAATCACACCATCCTCCTCATATGTTCCATCTCCAGCAAGGAGTTCTTCAGATGTTGATAACTCATCTCCAGGTAATACGACTTTTTTTTCCATTGCAAACCCCGATCTTTTTATTTATTGTAGGGTAAAGGCAATAAGACCATCGTTTTAAATCTTGTGGTAATCCTCTCCACATCAGGTATCCCAAAACCCACGGGTTTTCGCGTAATGGATCTCTGCTTTATGAATATCCTGTAAGAACTTCATTAACAGTTCATCAGATCGAGCTAACTGAATAAAATCATATCTTTGTAATATCCTAGATGCGGTGTCAGGCCCCACCCCTCGACCCATCAATGCAAGGATCGCTGGTTTCCCGTATTCGAGAATAAGGCTGGCGTTCTTAGCGAGCCTTCGTATCTGTCTTTTATCTTCTGCGGTAGGGTTTCGTTTCTTTAGTACTTCTGCTTCATCTTCACGATAACTTGGTAACACGGCTATGCGAATAGCATGACAGCGAGGGCATTTAGGATGGATGGGCGCATGAGTAACGGTCACATGCCAGATATGGGTACAGTTCACACAGATCAAAGAGACACGGGTTTCCTCTAACCGTTTCTTTAATGCAGAAAGAATCGCTCTATCTGCTCGTTCAGGGACCATTAGTCCCCTTGTAGCTTCAACTCCAGCAAGTCCTATTGGAGAGACTCGTTGG
Source organism: Thermoplasmatota archaeon (assembly GCA_029762575.1). Taxonomy (GTDB): domain Archaea; phylum Thermoplasmatota; class E2; order DHVEG-1; family DHVEG-1; genus EX4572-165. Next base: position 24,179 of record JARVGL010000005.1, read on the forward strand.
ATGATTATTTCGATCTCATTATTCTTTAATCTCTTTAAGATCTCTTGGGTGTTAGGTACATCCATTCGTTCCCAGATGAGTTTATCAACTGCTTCTTCAAAGATAGGAGAATGTTCAAAGAGAGTGAAAAGTTTCTTCATTCCAACGTTCTTATAATCAAAATCCTTTCGTAGTGCACCAAATTTTCTTGCAGCATGAACCAACTGCCAGCGGATATAGGTTGAGTTTCTTAGCATGGACTGTAAAAGATATCGAATTGATTCAGGGTTTGTCGAAAGTAAAATATCTTTAATCCTCTCCGGGGGGATTCTATAGGGTAACTCAAGATTGATCCGATACGGGTCACTGTTGACCCCCACGCTTTCACCGATCGACTGAGCCAGTAACGCTGAAATGATCCTACCTATCGTCTCATTGACCTTTGTCCCGCAACAGGAATTAAGGATGATCGTTCTTTCAGCGACCTCTAAGGTGAACGTCTTATCGGTCGGAACCACAAGTCCTTCATCTTGTTGTCCTTTTATTTGTTGGCTGAGCTCGGTAAACGTCTCCTGGTCACAAGGATACATGGAAACAGATTCACTTGTAGCTAGTTTCCTTCGTAGCATTCCTACCTCCATTGCTACAGAGAGGGGGACAGGGATATCCTCACCAGCCCAAGAAGGGATATCTCCGAGTTCCTTTGTTTGACTGATAAGCAGATGGTCCTCCTCACGTTTTACAATCACCCAAGGTCTCCCACGAAGGATGAAACGTGCACCTTCAAACCCATTGTTCAATACAAAGCTTTCATCGAGTTTCCCAATTGTTTTTCTGGAAGCGATATCAATAGCTTGATAGGTTATTTCATCAGGTATCATAGAGATGTTATCTAAGAAATAAATCCGTGAACTCCGTCGTTTACCAATAATCGATCCTTCAGTCCAGATACTCCTTTGTTTGCTTAACTGTTCTATCATATGAAGAAAAAGTTCTTTTTTGAGTGTATGGAAGGGATACGCACGTGTAATGATAGTATAAAGCAGGTCTTGGTGAATGCTTCCTTCTGAGAGAGCTATGGATATGATCTGGTTGGAGAGAACAGCTAATGGGTTCTTGCGAACTGAGAACACTTCAAGCTCACCCTGAAGTGCTTTACGTGCGATAACTAAACTTTCTGCAAGATCCTCAGCACTTGTTGCAAGAATGATTCCTTGTGAGACTTCCCCAATACGATGACCTGAACGACCCAGGCGTTGAACGATCCTTGTGACTTCACGAGGCGAATTATACTGAATGATAAAATCCGTTGCCCCAACATCGATACCTAGTTCCAAGGAAGACGTACAGATCAATGCTTTAAGTGTCCCATTTTTGAATTGATCCTCTGATTCAACTCGAGCACTTTTAGATAAGGAACCATGATGGATACCAACCGGGAAATCAGGTAGCCAGAGATGAAGGCGGGAAGAAAGAATCTCAGCACCATCACGGGTGTTGATAAAAAGAAGTGTTGATACATGATCGTCGATTACAGTTTTACATCGGCGTAAGGCGGCAAAGGACCGAGGGTCCATGGTGAATTCAGCTGCTTTGCTGTGATCATCTGTGATTATCTGCGGAATTTCCACATAAAGATCCATATGTTTTGTTGCTTTACCTTCAAGAATAGATACTCTCCGAACCATCTTATGTTCATCGATTCCTGCTAGATATCTACAGACTTCCTTAGGGTCACCAATCGTTGCAGATAATCCAATACGCTGAATACTATGGTCCTGGGTGGCTGTGAGCTCTTCAAGTCGTTCTAATCCAACGGATAACTGTGCTCCACGTTCATCATGGGCGAGCTCATGGATCTCATCAATCACAACCCATCGAACAGAGGGTAGAAAGCTCCGAAGTCTTCTCCCGACAAACATAATCTGAAATGTTTCAGGGGTTGTGATGAGCATATCAGGTGGGTTTTTTGATTGCCGTACTCTTTCTTTTTGAGAGGTGTCTCCGTGACGGACTGCGATGTCTACACCTAGAAAGGATCCCCATTCTAGTGTCCGCCGGAGCATATCCCTGTTCAACGAGCGTAGTGGAGTGATATAGAGGATTCGGATCCCTGTGTTCTTCTGTTCCTTTGTCTGTTGTTTTAAAAAGAGAAGTTGATGGAAAACCGGTAGGATTGCTGATTCAGTTTTTCCATGCCCTGTTGGTGCAATCAAGAGAACATTAGTTCCTTTAAGTATCTCAGGTATTGCTTTTTTCTGGGGTTCCGTAGGTTCAAGGATCTGTTTGTCACTAAGTAATTGTTGTATCTTTGGATGAAGCAGAGAAAAAACCGATGAACCCATAGAACTCTACACATAGTAAAAAGGATTATGTTAAAATGTTTTTATATCCATAGACCTATTGGATTGCTTCAAAGAATATAAGACCTATGCCAAACCAAAAAATTGTAAGGGTATAATAAAGAACGCTCATAAACCCCATAGCCGCTCCGATAAGGATCAACAATAACGGCAATAAGATTAAGAGGAAGATTGAAAGGATTTTTCTTGTTTCATCTTGTAAGGTTAGTTCCATTGAGACCCGATTCCTTTTATTATGATTCGATGGTTATTGCGGATACATTATTTAAATTTTCACCTTTCAGGCGCGGTCAGAAATCTTACTTCCCCTAGATTAGTTCCTTCAAGAAGATATATTTCAGAGTGTGAGATGTGCATTAATGAGGCTACGGGCCCTATGATTCCATCTTCGTTGACTGCAAGGCCACCACATAATCGGTTGAACGCGGGAAGAATGAGAAACAGTACTGATCTATTTCCTGAAGGATATCTCTGTAGCAGCATATCCTTGTTTGCAGGACATTTCAACCAGCAGGGTTCATAGGTTTTAAACCCAAGTCGGTCCTTTAACATCACTGTTGGATGTGTATGTCCCATGATTATAAATGAAGAATTCATAACATCTTCATGAGGCCATCGGTGGCCATGGATGAACCCAATGTCATCTTTGATGATACCCGCTGAAGTATGTACTTGTACTTTATCGGGAACTAGCTTTGCAATACCGCCATCATGGTTTCCTGGAATGATATGAACGATACCATACTGCTGAATATCTGTTAAGAATTGATATAATTCTTTTTTTTCATGAAAGGGTATGGAGGGGATTGTATGTTTCACATCACCAAGGATCATAAAGTCCGATATCTTGTAATTCTCACAGATATCCAAAACCCTCTTCTTCATATTTTCAGTTTGAGAGGAGACATGAACACCATACTGCTTTAGTTCATTTTCAATGCCGATATGAAGATCTGCTAACACAATCAATCTCTCTCTTGGTAAATACAATGCAGCAATATCAGGGATCGGTTGAAATCGAACAGACGCCATGAGTAATCACAATACTCCACTGATTGACGGGAGATGAATGAATAAAAGGATTATGTTAAAGAATATGATTGCGTATAATCCTGCAAAAACCCATATCATACATGAACCAAGTATCCTACCAATGGCCTTTGTATCTTTTTTAAAACCAAAATACCTAAGGATATGATTTATGATAATACTCGTAGGTATCGCACAAAGGAAAAAACCTAGACCAAAGAGCAGCAATTCAAAACCTAGGAAGACAAAGAAGAAAAGGTTTAATCCTTGACTAAGCAGTATATCAATCATGCTACTTCCAAATTGATAACTAATCTCCCGGTCAAGAAGAAGTAGCATCAATAAAAGACTTAACAGATAAAGGAATAAACCATATCTTTTTATCAAGGGATATGTACGTTTTGGATATTTTGAATCTAATATATAATGAAAAAGAAGGTATATGACGATTGCAAGACCCCAGAGAAAAAGAGGTACTAATGGTAAACCTACTCCATCGTTTGTATGGGGGGCTTGTGGAGAATAGAAATGATCTCCTAGGAACACTAAACGAAAATCACCAGAGATTATTCGAACAGATGGATTGGAAGAGGGTATGATCACATCAAATTGATCACTCCGGGCAAATCCGATAGTTGAGAATTGCTGGATGCTTTGGTCGATATCAACAGGGTTAGAGGTATTTATAAGGATAAAACCGCCATTGACGATGTTTGAGATGATGGGGAGTATCTCTGTGGTAAGTGAACTATTATCATCGACGAAAGGAATAGATGTATTACCCAGTTGTGCTGATAGATCTTGCAATGTTTCTATAATCGTGTTCACCGTTGTTGATTGTATCTGCGAAGGTTGAATTGAAAGATGTAAGGAAACCGGGGTAGTTGCACCTTGAAGTGGAAAAAGATGAAAAGAAGGATCATCTGATATCAGTAAGGATTCATCTTCGAAAACATAGAGAATATCTTGTAAGCTGCTCCTCCAAAGAACATTGTTCTGTTGATTCGTGATCACAATAGTTGTATCTATGGAAAAAGGATAGATAAAAGAGGAATTACCATCATAGTTAAATTGAAGGGATTGATCTGATATCATCCCAAGAATGTTTACTGTTTCCTCGGAATTCAAAGGCATTTGGAACAATGCTGAAAACGATAGACCCATATCCTCATCTATAGAGACAGGATGACCATCTGTCCCAAATAATACCAAACCTTTTTGAACAATCACATCAACATTTGAAAAACTTTGAATGTTAGTAACAAATTCTAAAAGATCAATCTGATTGGAGATATCCTGTAATCGCGTCGTATTGATCAACTGAACCTTTTCTACACCTTGGAATCGTATCGTCCCATAAAAAGGAAAGATGTGAAGATTTGAAAAGAGTTGAACATCAATATTGACTTCATCAAGAAGATTGATGAATGGGGTGAATTCTTCAAATAATTCCGTTCGATACCCGTAGAACGTACCATTCATTTCTGTGTCTCCAACAAACACAGCGATGGTATCATCTGTTATCGTTGTCTCAAGGGGAAAAGAGGGTGAAAACAGAAAAGCTCCAGCGGTAGAAACAAAGAAACAGAGTAGACAGATGCATCCCATAATGAAGACGGTGTGTTTCATTTGAATCTTTGAAGACAAACGAGTTATAAATATTTTGTCAAGAAGTGTATCGTATCTCATTTTTTGATAGGTTCATTTGTCATATCATAGGATACTATCAACTAGGATAAAAGCGAAAGTCATCTAGGCAACAAGTTAAAGAGATATGATGATTGTTTCTTGTTTTCATGACTCTTAGTTAATACGATAGAATCTGATATGGTCCAATCCTATTTCAGTACCTATTTTAATAGAACTTGATGGTGGGAGGCTTTTTTTATAATCAAAAAAATGGAAAATAATAATTAACCCCATTTGATTCATACTGTGAAGGTGGCCTATGGTCTCAGATGAGGAGTTACGGCAAATCGCTCGAAAATCCGCTAAGGAAAAGATATCGTTCTATACACATTTTGTTATCTATCTAGCGGTAAATGCGTTACTTATAGCGATATGGTATGCGACAGGTGGACTGGGAATGTTCCCATGGTTCATTTTCCCCTTATTTGGTTGGGGTATCGGTATTGCTGCCCATTACATCGAAGCATTTAGAGGTAGGGCATATGAAGAGCGCTTAACTGAACGAGAATATCAACGACTTAAAGAATCAAAGAAATAACCGTTGTTCTCTAGTGCGCTATTTCTTTAGATTGTCATGTATGCGTTCAAGATCACATGCAGTAGTTTTTTTTGTTTCCAAAGCGTATTATAATCAAAAAGTATTTGGAAAGAATTTTGTTATTGAAATCGCTGTCAGTATGGATATTACATTAAAAGATAACGGCATCTGGGATAAAGAAAAACTTGCAGATATTTTGATGAACACTGTATTATTACTGACTCTTTTAGTAGCTATCTGGAAGCAACAATGGGTGTGGGTGATCGGTTGTATCTTTGGTTTATTCATCTTACTGATTCCCTTGATATTACATCGATATAGAAATGATCTGTTGCCTTGGCCAGTTGATGTGCTTATTGCTGTGATTTGTCTGTTGAACATGGGTGGGGTTTTGTTAGATGGTTATTATTATATACCATTGTATCATGAGATGACCCAGTTGATGGTATCAGTGTTGATAGCATTCCTATCATTTGCTATCGTGTATATCTTAGATAGATACTGGGAGGGTCTAAAGATGAATATCTATGCGATGGTCTATGTATCGGTGGTGACGACAATGGCGGCAATGGTGGTATTTGAAGCGGTAAAATATATCGGTGTCTTTGGGACGCGTTCAACTAGTGTAGAAATGATGCTAGTATCCATGTTTGTTGGCACTATTGGCGGTGTTCTCATGGGTTTTTTTTGTATCTGGTTGGTTAATAAAGGAAAAATGGAGCCATGGTTTGAGGTTATGGGTACGGAGATAAACCAGAAGATTATTAAAAAAAAGAGAAAACGATCTAATACGATGGATAAAGGTAAACGTAAGAACTAGATACTGTAGCACCTCTTTAATTGAGGACTATGTTACAGATGATCCTTGAGCACTGTTGGGATTTTTTCTATTACATCAGTGGCAAGCAAACCATAGGATTTCTCGGCGAATGCTTTATTCCCTGCTTCACCATTCAGAAAGGCAGCGATGCGAGCTGCAATGATTGGTCGAACCTTTTTTGAGAGAAGTGCGCCAATGATGCCTGCAAGGACATCTCCTGTTCCACCAACGGTCATCGCTTGATTATGGACCCTATTGAGCCGGGTCATCTCACTATCACTTATAATATCGATGGGGCCTTTTAGAAAGATGGTTATATCAAGGTTCTTAGCCCATGAACGGATGATACGTTCTCTATGTTCAACATCGTCAGGTAAAATTGTCTTAGTAAATAGTGTAAATTCACCGGCATGTGGTGTGATGACAGTAGGGGAATGAATGAGTATCTCATGGTCGTTAGCCATTGCCTTCAATCCATCGGCATCAAGAACCAATGATTTCTTTTGTCTAACGGTCTCCTTAACAAGACATGGTATGGCCTCCATTGTCTCATCGGCAACTCCTATTCCTGGTCCAATGACAACAGAGTCAACCTTTTCTATATATTTGGTGATATCACGGATATCATCGTTTGTAATCATCGTGTTGTCTTTCAGTGGATGTATGATAAAATTAGGTGAATAGATACTGATCTGTTTTGCCGTTTCCGCGGGCGTTGCTATATGGACAAGATCTGCTCCTGTTCGTAATGCAGCCATTGCGCAGAGCGCTGGTGCTCCATAATATGGTCCTCCTCCTACGATAAGGACGCGGCCGTTCTCTCCCTTATGGGAGTTTATTTTTGGTATTGGATAATAGATAGAGAGGTCCCCTGGTCCAATATAGGTGACTGCATCTGGTGGTATGCCGATGTCAACGATGGAAATAGTGCCGCAATTCTCTTTTGTCATACCTTCTTTTATATCATGAAATGTGATACAATGATCTGAGTGGATTGAACAATTGGTCCCCAGTCCTGTGGGAATATCGACTGCAATGAGTGTTTTATCCTTTTCTTTGTTGATACGATCAACGATAGATGCATAGGGTTCTCTGAGCGTACCATTTAGACCAATGCCAAGCATTGCATCAAGTATCACCGTAGCTTGTTCAATAAGATATGGTACTTTCTCCTTAGAACTAAGATCATAAAGGGTAACATGTTGGTTTTGTATCTTTGTATAATTTTTTTTCGCTATCTTTGTTCGGATGTCTTTTTCATATCCGACAAGAAAAACGGTTACAGGGTTGGTTTCTGATAGATATCTAGCTGCAACGAAACCATCACCGCCATTGTTACCTGGGCCACAGAGAATCAGAACAGGTTCTTTATTGAAACGTGATACAACATACTCTGCTACTTTTTTTCCCGCATGTTCCATGAGGGTCTCTGAGGATATACCAAGGTATTCGGCGTTTCTGTCAGCGACATGGACCTCTGAACTCGTGATCATAGGATCTCACACCAAAACCTATAACAATTTTAAACGTATATATGCTTCGAACAGTATCTATGATTGTGGAGGACTGCTTTAAATGCTTCCAAGAGGAATGAATCCAAAACAGATGAATCAAATGATGAAGAAACTAGGTATCAATGTAAAAGAGATCAGCAATGTTAAAAAGGTCATCATCCAAACCGATACAAAGGAGTATGTGTTCGATAATGCTGAAGTAACAATGATGAACGCACAGGGTCAACAGACCTATCAGATAGCTGGCACTCCAAGGGTTGTTGAACGAAAGGAGGAACTATCTCAAGCAGATATTGATCTTGTCGTTGAACAGACCGGAAGAAGTGTGGATGAGGCTAAAAAAGCGTTAGAGGCGACAAAGGGCGATATCGCAGAAGCGATACTGAAATTATCCGAAGAATGATCAATCGAAAAACACCATCTCTTTTATATCATACATACTTCATAATCTATATAGTGATATATTATGGAAAAAAGACGATGTCAGATTTGCAGGAAGCTTTATGCAAAATGCGACCTTTACACTCATGTAAGATACGGGGCAATATGCAAAAAATGCTACGATAAAATTTTATTATAATACTAAGAAGAAGATGATTTGGTAATTATTTGAAATAAAAACATACAATAAAGCATATATTTTTTAAATATGAACAAGATATTGATACTGGTTTACGGTGATCATTATGGCTCGAAAAAGTCTACAGCAGATTAAAAAGGATGAAGAAAAGATCCTTAAAGAGTTGAAAAAGAACGCTCGAGGTAGCATTGAAGATATCGCAAAAAAATACAAGTTCTCTAGACAGAAAGTATGGAGGATCATAAAAAGACTTGAGGAAAAAGGAAAGATATGGGGATATTTCACCGTTGTCGATGATGAAAAACTACAGCAAGAGCGATATTTTGTTCTTATTAGACGGAGCACAGAACCAATTGATGACGCCATACAGAAAATCATTGATCTGACGATGCATGATATCGGAGAAACACTTGGTATAGAGGTTGAATGCAGCAGTTATCTACATGGTATATATGATTGGGCGTTCATCGTTACCGCACCGGATATGAAAAGTGTTAAACGGTTCAGCCATTTGTTAACAAAGGAGTATAACCTCTGGATTGCTGAGGTACAGGTTTTACAAGATATCTTTACAGTAAAGAAATGTGGTATAGTCAATCCTAATATGAAAAAATTAAAGGATTTCGCCTAAGAAATGGTGGATCGATTCAATCATTTTTTTACACGGGTATGGCTGAGAGTTTTTCCTCAATCACCATTCCTAATCGTTTGATACCTTCCTCTATTCTCTCATCAGATGAATACGAGAAATTCAACCGAAGTGATCGTTCACCTTTACCATCGACGTGGAACGCTTTTCCATGGACGTAGGCTACCTTATTCTTGATTGCATCGAGAAACATTATCTCTGTATCGATACCTTTAGGTAGTGTCACCCAAGCAAACATACCGCCATGAGGTTTGTTGCATTCATATCCTTCTGGGAAATATTTCTGTATGGATTCGATCATCACATCACGTTTTGGTTTGTACATTTGACAAATCTTCATAATGTGTAGATCTAAGGCTCCCTGACGTATGAACTCATTTGCTATGAATTGTGTAAACGTGTTCGTACAAAGATCTAAAGCTTGTTTACATATGACCATCTTTCGTGTAAGTTCTTCAGATGCAATGGTCCAGGCAAGTCGGAATCCTGGCGAAAGGATCTTAGAAAACGTAGACATATAAATAACGCGGCCTTCGTCATCAAAGGCTTTGATGGGTTTTATGTGATCAGAATCATAGCGAAGTTTTCCATAGGGGTCATCTTCGATGATCACAAGATCAAATTCATTTGCGATATCAACAAGATGTTTCCTTCGTTTTTCAGGCATGACGACCCCGGCAGGGTTCTGAAATGTTGGTACAACGTAGATGAATTTAGGCGTGATATCATTTTTTTTCAGTTCATTGAGCTTTTCCTCTAATAGGTCTACTCGTAGACCATCTTTATCTAAGGGTATTCCTTCAAGGTTGCTTTCGTAACTGCGGAAGGCGTTGATCCCTCCAAGATATGTTGGTAGGCCTACAATGGCGACGTCACCAGGGTTAAGAAAGATTTTTCCCACCGTGTCAAGTGCTTGCTGTGAGCCACTTACAATTAACACGTTTTCTCCAGTGATATCCTTTATACCATCCTTTTGAGCACGTTCAGCGATATGATCCCTGAGTTCAGGAACTCCCTTTGTTGTACCATATTGTAATGCCTTTTTACCGTTAGTTCTCATCACTGTTTCTATTATATCGTTCAAAGTGTCAATAGGAAACGAATCAGGATTGGGTAGACCTCCTGCAAATGATATGATCTCAGGGTCTTGAGCGACCTTTAAAAGCTCTCGGATAACAGATTTCCGCATCTTTCCCGCTCTATCCGAATATAATCGTTCTATGTTAGTCATAAAGCACCTCAAGAGCCTGATAGAATCCCTTTTTAAATATGCTTCGCAAAAAGTTTGATATATCCATAAGGGATATCAGAGCTATTATTCGTTTTTTTCTGGCCATAGCAAAGGTCGTAATGAATGATCCATCGCAGGCATTGATTCCATGGTGTCTCTATCGATGTTAAAACGATACATAACATGAAGTGCAATGGATTCATCACTAGCGAAAAGACTCATATCATCAGGAATCATTGTACTGAACACTTCTTTTCTTGATTCACGATCATCTCTCATATTCTACCAAATACTACAAAGGAAGTATCATTCTTATAAATCTTTGCATTTCACAGTGGTTATTGATGTTTTATTTAGATGGGACATTGCTACATCGCTGTCCTTCATGACAAAAGATTTATTAGGGCTTTGATACTCCGGGAAACTAACCATACTATGGAGTGTTCACAAGATGGAGGCTATTATCCTAGCTGGAGGATTTGGAACAAGGTTACGTCCCTTAACCTATACTCGTGCAAAATCTCTTTTACCTATTATGAATCGACCGATGATTACGTATCTTCTTGATATGCTTCCTGAAGAGGTTGACACGGTCGTTCTTGCGGTCAACTATCGTAAAAAACAGATCGAGGAATACTTTAAATCCTATGACTGTGGAAAAGATATCATTGTAAATGATGAGCCAACTCCACTTGGCACAGGTGGTGCTGTTAAATTTGCGCAACAACATATAACCGACCGTTTTTTTGTATTGAATAGTGATATCATCTGTTCACTTCAGTTAGAGAAAATGATATTGTTTCATGAGAAACATCGATCAGCATCAACGATCTCCTTATGGCCTGTTGAGAATGTGTCAGAGTTTGGTGTGGTCGATGTTAAAGAGGATGGTAACATCATCCGTTTCGTTGAGAAACCAAGACCTGAGGATGCCCCGTCGAATCTTATCAATGCCGGCGCTTATCTTTTAGAACCATTTGTCCTAGATTATATACAACCTGATAAGCTTATCTCGATGGAAAAAGAGATATTCCCTCAGATAATCAAGGATACCAAACGATTTTATGGATATCAATTCCAAGGCTATTGGATGGACATCGGTCGAATTAGTAGCTACTTACAGGTACATGAAATGCTGCTCGACAAAAACAATATGTCACAGATGATAGGGACGAATTGTAAGATACACGGAAGAGTAGATCGTTGTATACTTGGAAACAATGTTTTCATTGGCAAGGGGTCAATGGTTACATCAAGCGTCGTTTTTGATGACGCTGTTATAGAAGAAGATGTCCATATGGATCGTTGTGTGATAGGATCACAAAGCACTATAGGCAACTCTACACGATTGCATAATGTCGTTGTTGGTGATCATGAAGTGCTTTCATCTGAGAGTTCCTATGAAAACAAGCCTATATGGACCCAACAGATTCCAGAAGGATATCCACAAAAACAAATAGGAAATGTTATTGGAGAATAAACCATTAGCTCTCCTCTTTTGTCTTACTTCAAACATCTTTTTATAATGAAGAATGAATTGTGGATACATGATTGAAACAGTGAATCCTAATATTTTTCGAGCATATGATATACGAGGATTATATGGGAAAGATATAGACCCAACGGTTTTCTATCGTATTGGTCTAGGTGCAGGCACCTATCTTCAAAAAGAAATGAAAAAATCAAGGATAACCGTTGGAAATGATCTAAGACAATCAAGCCATCCACTTGTTCATGCCTTCATTGCGGGTTTATCCGCTACTGGAGTACTGGTTACCTCCTGTGGGACGACGTCATTTGGTCAGACATTGTTTGCTGGATGGAAAAACAACCAAGACCTCATTAGCTTTATCACCGCTAGTCATCTTCCTCCTGAATGGAATGGTGTTAAATTCTACTTTGGTGATGGTGTGGGATTACCAGAAGAAGAACTCATGAAGATTAGAGACATTGTCCTAAAACAAAGATGGATAGAAGTGCCATGGAATGATATACCTTCAATTCAAACCATTCATCCTCAAAAGAGCTATGAGGATTTTTTTGTATCAAAGTTTTCCTATAAAAACCGATTAAAGGTCGCTGTTGATTGTGGGGGCGCCAGTATGACTCTGTCAGCTCCGAGTGTTCTTGAGAAACTTGGATTGGATGTTGTAAAGGTGTACTGTGATCCTGACCCAAGTTTTTCCCAACGTCCTTCGGACCCCAAACCAGAGAATTTAGAGAAACTGGTATCAACAGTAAAAAATGAAAAATGTGATTTTGGTGTCGCATTTGATGGTGATGGAGATCGCTCGGTCATCGTTGATGATACTGGATTGATATTATCTGCTGATCAAACGGGCATCATCATTGGAAAATATGGACTCGACAAAAGATCTGGTACTGTTATTGTAAATGTTGAATGTTCAAAAGCTGTCGAAGAACAATTAACTCCTTTAGGATACAAGGTTAAACAGATCCAGGTTGGGCATACGTTTCTAACATTGCATGCAAAAAAAGAAGGTTCGCCATTGGGGATTGAATCATCTGGTCATCTTATCTTACCGGCGTATTTTCTGTTTGATGATGCACTAGTCATCCCTTTAAAGATAGCGGAGATCTTAGATAAAACATCACAACAACTGCACTTTCTTGCAGAAGAGATCCCAATGTATCCTCGAAAGAAACTAGAGATAACTTGTTCTGATGATACGAAATTCGATATCATAAAACAACTTTCCATACAATGTTCTAACGAATATGAACAAGTTAATCTGCTTGATGGGGTACGGGTGAACCTTGAGAATGGATGGGTGCTCATACGAGCGTCCAACACAAGTCCAATTATTCGATTAACAGCAGAGGCTAATACCATTGATGATGTAGAGGAGTTGGCATCCCTTTTCGAAACAAAGACAAAAAAACTCATCGAAGAGATTCAAACCCCGGTACCCATGAAATAAGAGCAGGATCCATATGACTCGATTATTTGGAACCAATGGTATCCGCGGTGTGGTCAATAAAGATATCACTAGTGAGTTTGCGCTAGATATCGGGAAAGCATGGGGGACTTTTCTAAAGAGAACAAAAAAGAGACCAAATATCGTTATAGGAACAGATGCGCGTATCTCAAACACGATGCTTAAACACAGTGTTTCAGCTGGATTACTTGCAACAGGATGTGATGTAACAGATATCGGTCTAGTACCAACTCCTGCATTACAATATATGGTTAAAATAAAACAGTTTGATTCCGGAGTGATGATCACCGCATCCCATAATCCTGCAGAGTTCAATGGTATTAAAGGAATTGATAGTGATGGGACTGAGTTTTCCAAACAAACAGAAGAATGTATCGAAGAGATCTATTATTCTAACGTGTTTGAATTGGTTACCTGGGATGAGATCGGGTGTTTCAATACCGTAGAATATGCAAACGAATCCTATATCAAAGGCATTATTTCCAAGGTTGACTACGTATCCATTAAGAAAAAAGGGTTTCATGTTGTCCTTGATTGCGGAAGTGGATCTGGAAGCGTTGTGACACCGTTACTCTTGGAAAAACTTGGATGTAAGGTTACTCGTTTGTATTGCGAACCTGATGGACGGTTTCCTGGTCATCCCTCTGAACCTACACCAGAGAATGTAGCAGAACTAGTTGCAAAGATGAAGGAGACACATGCGGATGTTGGTGTTGCCCAAGATGGTGATGCAGATCGAGCGATTTTTGTTGATGAACAAGGGACATACATATGGGGGGATCAAACATTGTCCCTTTTTGCAAAATATATGACATTACATAAACCAAAGAGTATCGTCGTTACCCCTGTTACTAGTTCCACAAGTGTTGATGATGTTGTAAGAAAGAACAAGGGAACGGTTATACGGACTCAGGTGGGTTCACCGATTGTTGCACGGGTGATGAGGGAGAAAGATGCGATTTTTGGTGGTGAGGAAAATGGTGGGTTGATATTTCCCGAGTTTCAGTTCTGCCGTGACTCTGCAATGACTATAGCTAAGGTGCTTGAGCTCCTTGTTAACACTCGCTCATCTCTTTCAGATCTTCTCTTAGAGATACCAAGATATGAGATGGTTAAGAAAAAGTTACGATGTCCTGATTCTATAAAGCAGGATCTGTTAAAAATGATACAAGATCAGATACAAGATGATTCATCAATAACTAGAATAGATATGACCGATGGATTAAAAGTATATTATCCAAAAGGATGGGTGTTAATGAGACCATCGGGTACAGAGCCACTATTCCGTATTTATACTGAGTCAAAGAAGAAAGATGATGCCAAACAGTTATCGTCTCTTTTTTTAAGTATCGTAGAATCACTTATCACAAAGATGAAAACAACATAGCTAAGGAGGCTATCGATCTAGATTTACACAGATACATGCGTAAATGGCATCGATTATTGTTTCTAGATCAAGTCCCTCAGGAGCTATTGGGGATATCTGAGGGATATGTATGAAACCCATAGGAGTATCCATATTGTGATGATGGAGATAGTGTTGTGTTTGATAGAAAAGACTGTTGCAGATATATAGCCCTGCAGAATAACTTTTCACGGTAGGTGCTTTTTGGTTCATCGCTAGTAATGAAGCCGCCATATCCAAAGTGGTTTGAAAGAAGAAGGGACCTTCTGGTTGGATTCTCTTAATGCTCTTCAATGGTTTTTCTGAGAGTGAATCAAATTGAATGTTCAAAGAGAGGGTTTCAATCCGGATGTTTGTTGCTTTTGCTGCTAATCCTAGGCTTACGATCAGATCAGGTTCATATACTGAGATTGCAGAGATCATTTGATCAGTAGATTCTTTGAAATCGACCGAGAGTTCTAGACCAATGATACGGTAAGGATCAATAGTAATGTTATTGAGTGCAAGTGCCACAAGACCTGAAGGGTTGATTTCATGGATGTGCCAAGGACCAAAACCTGTTACAAGTATCATCCTTTCATCATGTTCTAATGGTGTAGCTTGACTATGGCCCAAAGGAAAAGGGAATAATACTAGGAAGATGACGATGCTTATGATCGTGATACGGTACCATGACCTAGCGAATATTTTTTTATCATATATGTTATCTATAATCATAGGATCAATTTCTTCCATACTTTTTTTCAAGTCGTTTTAATAGGTTTGTTCATGGTTTCTTTATTTGGGGAGATTGCTTATATCATGAGGGCAGTAGTGTGTTACTATGAAGCGATATTAAAGGGAAACAAGCACCCGATATTTTAATAACAAAGGAAGAATATTAAAATGTTTCCTTACGGTTAAGATTCCTAGATTTCAAGCATCGTTGTTTGTAAGAAATACATTAATACTGTTGTTTCAATACAGTGGACATATCAGTCTAAATAAGGTGTCACTATGAATAAAGAAGAAGAACTTCAACGATATGCTAGTCTCATCGAATATTATAAGAATCAGTTACAATCACTTGAAACACAGTTCTCCTATCTTCAGGCAACCATTCTTGATTATTCTCAGGCTAAGATCACTATTGAAAAACTTACTGAGGTAAAGAAGGCAAAGGAGATACTTGTTCCTCTTGGCGGAGGGACGTTTACCTATGCAACCGCAAAGAATACATCTTATATATTGACCGAGGTAGGTGCGGGAGTGGTCATTGAAAAAACTCCAAAGGATGCTATAGCGATCATTCAAAAACGTATTGATGTGTTAGAACAATCACAAAAGAATATTTCGAACATGTCACAACAGATACAGCAACAAATCGATGAGATCTCAATTAAAGCAGAACAAATGCTATCAGAGCAGGCCACTAGATAGATTTCCAGAATTGTGAAATAGGGTTTCCCATGTTTAAATTCCTAAAAAGAAAAATCAAGAAATTCGAAGATAAACTGGAAGAGGAACTCCAGCAAGAACTCAAACACGAAGATATCAAAAAACCTACGATAAAATCCCCGGAAGACACCGAGATTGAAACAAAGAAGGCTCCTGTTGATACAGAAACATCGTCAGTACCCTCTCCAAAAACGCCTGTTGATTCCTCACCAGCTGTTGATCCTCTTGACCGTAAACAGCAGACTTTTTCTCGTGAGCAAAGACGTAAACAGCGTAACGAAGCTAGAAAAAAACGAGATGACGAGGTAGATAAACAGATTGAGATGAGTATCTCTGCGGAACTTGAGCATACTCTGAGAACAAGAAAATCGATCGGTCAAACACTTACAAAGGATGTAAAAGCTAAGACCATAAGTGATGAAAAGCTTGAGAATCTCTTATGGGAGTTAGAGATAGGGCTTTTGGAATCTGATGTTGCATATACCGTGATTGAATCAATAAAGAACGATATCAAAGAGGAATTACGATATGCTTCGATCCAACGGGGTGAGATCAATGAGGTCATCCAACAGGTTTTAAAACATGCGATTTCCCATGTTCTTGAATCAAATTCGTTTAATTTTGAGGAATTCATTACGGTAACAGAGAAACCGATCGTGATTATGTTTGTTGGGGTGAATGGAAGTGGAAAGACCCTCTCAATTGCTAAGATGGCTACGATGTTAAAGAAACTTGGATTTTCATCAGTGATGGCTGCAGGTGATACGTTTAGAGCAGGTGCAATTGAACAGCTTGGTATTCACGCGGATAAGGTAGGCGTAAAGATCATTAAACATGGGCCTGGGTCAGATCCTGCAGCAATCGCATATGACGCAATTGAACATGCAAAGGCTAAACATAAGGATGTTGTTCTTCTTGATACGGCGGGTCGGATGCAGACAAACATAAATCTCATGGATGAGATGGCGAAGATCAAGCGTGTTGCAAAACCGGATCTCATCCTTTTTGTTGGCGATGCCTTATCGGGTAATGATGCGGTGGAACAGGCAAAACGGTTCAATGAGATCGTTGGCATCGATGGGGTCATCTTAACAAAGGTTGATACTGATGCAAAGGGTGGAAGTGCATTATCGGTGGCTTATACCATTGGAAAACCCTTACTGTTCATAGGTGTTGGGCAGGGGTATGAGGATCAGATTCCTTTTGATGCGAAATGGATGATCGATAGCATTTTTAATGAATAGGATAGCTTAAGGCATCTGAGATTTACAATGATTCTCATCTGATCTTACATATGATACATTGTTAGGATATTTTTTGTTCATTCATCCTTTTTTAAGGTGAAAATCAATCAAAAATCATGCGTAATTATGTTTTTAGAAATATATTTAAATTATAAAATATAATATATTATGTGCTATATCAGATAATATCGAGTAGGAATCATGGAAAAAAGAATAATAAGTCTCTCCCTAACAATCCTTATCATACTAACGTCCTATATGACCGCCGTAGCTTCAACGCTACAAGAACAGAACAAGGCAGCTTCCAGCGCTAAGGACCCTTGTTTTTCTTTACGCCTTGCAACATCACCAACCGCTGATGCAGGAGGGCCCTATACAGGAAAAACCTATCTCGAGGTATCCTTTGATGGAAGTCATAGTTTTGATGCCGATGGATCGATAGTCTCGTACATATGGCATTGTGGTGATGGTTCTGTTGTCACTGGGTTAAAACCAACACATACCTACAAGACACCCGGGATCTATACTCTAACCCTTACAGTAAAAGACAATGAAGATAACTGCGGAACCGATTCCACAACGGTTACAATTACTATAGATGACCCACCTATCATCGAATTCATTTCCCCCCTAGAAAACTATCTATATATTCGAAACAATCAACTCTTTGCTGTACCAACACCAACCATCATCATCGGACCCTGTGATCTTACAGTTGATGCACAGGATGATGTGGCAATACGGCGAGTAGAGTTCTATGTGGATGATGTCTTAAAACATGTGGCCTACTCCGAACCTTACTCCATGAAATGGAATACAGGTCTTCTAAAACATACCATTACAGCTATTGCATACGACTCATCAGGTCAACAGAGTAGTGCGGAAAGCACTATATTTAAATGGCGTCTCCACCCGATATTCATCATAAGTATGTTACTTTTGTTACGAAAGAGCGATACACTAGATATTGGCACCTGGTTCATAGATAAACAAACAAATCAACACATCCTTCTTTTACTTCTACGATATTTTTTAGCATCTAGCCAAGATAACGATGGTATCATAACAGATATCATTGAAAAACTTATCCAGCAGGATCAAAACACTATTAATATCATCGATTTCCTTAACGATCATCCCCTCCTTAAAAAAAGATTAAGACAACAATTCCCTTTTCTTTATTCCATCCTTTTGGTAACAAATACATTCAATAATCTAGATGATTCACTAGTGTATGAGAAACACCGATTAATAAAGACAATCCTTCTATTAGCGATGTTACCTACGAGCGGTACCAGTGATGATCAGAAAACTCTAGATGGATCTCGTCTTATAGATACTGCACAGTGGATGCGACAACATCGGTTCCTTGTATTAGCATCATCTCTACTGCTAATCACTCTTATTTCTAGATTTACAAATAAAGAACCTGTTGATACCACTCCAGATATCGTTTCAGAGAACAAAGCACCTCATGCAAACGCAGGGGGGCCATACGAGGGATCACGTGGGAACCCTGTTCAATTTTCAGCTGAGAAAAGTTATGATGAGGATGGGGTCATCGTCAAATTCGAATGGGATTTTGGAGATGGTTCAAAAGCAACAGGTAAAACGGTTACTCATATCTATACGAACGTAGGTGTCTATAGTGTTACCCTTACTGTTACAGATGATGGGGGAAAAAGGACAACAAATACTACTATTGTCTCGATAACAGACCTAGAAAGCACGGGTACACCTGGTGATCAAGAGGCTGATCCGTTCTTCTGGGTAATATCCGGATCGCTTTCTGGAATTCTTCTTTTAGGTCTTGCCGTAGTAACCTTTAGGAGGAGATTATTTGAATAAGACCCCGAGTACCCAAAGGATCTATCTACTCTTTCTTTTGCTTTTCTCTCTTGAACTCTATTATTTCTTCATCGATTTCTTTTTATCAGGTTTGTTTGTCCATTATGGGTACAGTCTTCAGGGAGGTTTCATCATTCTTGGTATCTGTATAACACATGGTATCATCTTGTTTGGACTAATCTATCTATCATATGGAGTTATGAATCGAAAACCATGGACCAGGAAATTCATGATATTCTTCCTGATTTGGGCGTCTTTATGGGCAATATGGGGTATTCTTGTTGGTAACAACATCATTGTTCATCTTGTTATACTTATCATCTACCTTATTATGATCCTGTATCTAAACACAAGGGAGGTAAAACAATATTTCATGAGGCTTTTTCGATATGGAAAATATGTGCTTTATACTCGCATGGTTGTTTTAAAGAGTGGTGTAAAACTTCCAATCTTTTTCTTTAGTTTCCATACTCCAAAAAGTGGATATGCAACCACATTGCCTGAAGGCTATATTGTCAAAGAAAACGAAACATCTCATATGCCGTATCTAAAGAAAGAGAAGCCAACAACTATTAACAAGAACCAAGAACCAAAAAGAGCTCCTCAGAGCATCATCTATGTTGTGAACAGTTCACATAATGATACAGTACAGGGAAACTGGTCGGTGAAAAGCAAACAAAAGATATTCAGCAATCATACGACAAAGCGATCCGCTCTTAATAAAGCTAGAGAAATCGCATCACAGGGTGATGCGAGGGTGATTGTACAAAATATCAATGGTCGTTTTAGCTATAGTTTTAAACCAAGAAGGCAATAATCATCTCAGATCCATATAAAAAAAACTAGAATTGTTCTGATTGATTGTTTCATTCCCCATCTCTATTATATTTTTTTTTTAAAATGCGATAACAAATGTCTAGTCTGTTGGTACTAATTGTACAACAATTCCTTAATAATGAAACTCACAGAATAAGGAGTAGTGAGGACTGAGAAAAAATGATGATCGTTGGACAGGTATCAGACGCAAATGAAGCAAAAGAAATCGAATTCATCACAAAATCATTCATAGTAGGAAACCGTGCCCGTTTCTTATCAGCGACACTAAAAAAAGAGGCTTAGATACGATGTCAAAACAAAGATCTAAAAAAGAAAACAAAATAAAAAAGGGCGTTCCCCAAGATATTATTATCACCTGGGTCAACATCTAAAACTTTTTCACTTATTTTCATTCGTTTTTTCAGTTACCTGAGTCTTTATATATTCATACGTTATCTTCTCTTAGTATGGCTGTGACGATTAAATCACGAGGGGAGATTCTTTCTGATGTTATCAAGGATGCAGAGGATCATCCAAAAAACTGGAAGGCAGTGTTCGGAAAAGATATAAAAAGATTTTCGACTGATTATTATCTTTTTCATCCAGAGGTTGGGTTATATCTTATGAAGGAATATGAGAAGAATCCTTTGGAACGAGTTGGGGTTGGTGGTAAAATTGCTCGGTATGTCGATGAGGATATCACTCATTCTATTTCAACGCTTCCTGGTAACTTTGGTATCGTCCAAGGAGATTTCTCTAAGATACTTAGAAACATCCAAAAAGGTTTTCAGCCTTCGGATATCATCAACGCTGCATTATCCGGAAAAGATATGGGTTTGACCGTACCCATTCAAGGATCTGCAACAACACAATCAGAGCGATATAACTCGTTGAGGCAATTCAAAACACAGTCTCAGAAAAAAATAGACGATCGATTTGAAAAAACTGCTAGCAGCCAAGGAGTTTATTCCTCATATGATTAACGAATATATTAGTAGCGTTACTTAGTCAAGATATTTATCCATCACGTCTTCAGCATGTAAACGTTTTTCTGCAATATCTTGTAAAAGTGCGCACATGAGATCTGCGGTTTCTTTTTTACAATGACCACACATCCGCTCTCCTGATCTACAGGTGCGATATATCTCATGTAATTGATCATCATCCTCAATAAGATGATAGAGTAAGAGTTCATAGATCATGCATTCATCTGGTTTACCGCCATTTTTCTTTTGTTCTTCAAGGCTTATCGCTCCGCCTGTTTTTGCATGCATGATCTTTTTTCTAGCTTCATCCGGTGTATCTGTTAGAAAGATTGCGCTCTCTGGTTTTGATGATGACATTTTATCTCCGGTCAAACCTGTCATGAACCGATGGAATGTTGCAGAGGGTTGGATGAATCCATATCCTTTGAAGTCTGGTTCCGTTATTGCCAATGCATGATCGATCTGGGAGATGTCTTTTTCTTGCGCATCAAGGATGTATAAAGCCTTATACTCCGTGATTCGTTTAAACCTCTGAAAACCAAGAGCGGATATGATCTTTTCAGCATTATCAAGTAACTCTGAGATAGAATCATCCGGTTTGATGAACACACCGATCTTTTCATCTTTTGTTTTGATAACGTTATAGAGTCGATATGCTTGAGCGACATATCTACTGAGACGGATGTGGGGATCCTGGTCAACACCCACGGGTACAAGAACAGGTCGTATACCACCAAAAGGCTTCAATTGTACATGAAGGATATCCCCGGTTTGAACCATTGGTGAGAAGATATGGGTCATATTCGTGGAACCATTGAAACCGTAGGTAGCGGTCATCTGAGACCAATTTATTTTTTTACCTAAGAGAAATGCCAAGTCCTTAACATAGGAGTTCTTTGATTGGAAATAGATATGACATCGTTCTGGTTTCAATCCAAGAGCTATATAATTCTTGATATATTCTTGAACTGCTAGTTCCTTTGTTTCTGATAAGCTAAATCCTCGTGTCCCGTATGCTTCTATATCTGCTATAGCGATAAAGATATCTGCTCCAATGCTTTGATAATAGATGACCTCATCTATCACCATCTTATGACCTAGATGCATCTTTCCAGAGGGCATAAGCCCGGTTAGAATCGCCCAGGGTTTCTTATTTTCAATGGACTCAGTAATGTTCTGAAAACCTCTATGGCCAAAGATGACACCTCTTCGGAGAAGTCGATGTGGATGAGGAAGGTTCCTCCATGTATTTTCTGAAAACTCCTCTATACCGAATTCGTCGCGAAGCCGTGCATAATCTTGATACGTTGATGAACTCCATGGATCTATCTTCATAGTATACCACGACGTAACATCAAACAGTCTTTCAAAAATCTTACCATCATCTTTTTAAAAAAGGGGGGTAGGGGAAGGCGGAGGGGGGCATAGGGGGCAATTATATTTGAAAATAAAACGTATTACTCATCAAAAAAAATCAATGAAAGCGCATCTACAAATTGTTTACTGAACATTTTCTCATCAGTATCCAAGAAGGATTCCTTATGTAGGGGGTTAGGGTTTTCTTTTCTCATTCCTCAACACCTTCCATTCTATTCTTTATTGATGTTTGTATATAAGCCTGGTGTGTAAAAATGTCAGGGAGGAATAATACCAATACAGAACAAAAACTTATTAAGAGTTAGGGATGTATGCGGTTTTTGTTGGGAGTAGGTGGACGACTCACGGCTTTGTGCTGAGGAAAGTCCTCCCTCGCTCTGGACCGGGGAATCACTCAAGTGGTAGAGGCGAGAGTCTCTGCAGAGGAACAGAAACGACACAGCCTATGGATAATGCGATGATACAAATGTTGTTGAGGTCTCTGTAGGATTTGATGAAACGGCCAATCTGCCCCTGGAGCAAGCCTAAACAGTGGGATCAGTTGTCCAGACTGCTCACAGGTAGGGCGCTTAGTAGAATGTCGTCTTAAAACAGAAGGAGGCTTACGGCCTACACCCAACACTTAATCTTCTGTAAAATAAAAGAAATTCAGTTTTTTCTCCGGGTGTGGGACAGAAAAAAGTGATCCTTATTCATCGATGATGATGACATATGCTCTTTTTCCGATGAATCTTTTTGGGACATCTACTTTACCAGAGGTACCTATAGAGTTCACGGTTCTTTCCAGGAATCCTTTAACGTTATCTTCTTTTAGAAGTAAGGTTCCTTGTTGTAGTTCAATGGTCCTTGACACAATACCAGTTATCTATAGATAACTTTATATAGTTTTCTATTGATTCTGTATAATTGGGATGAAGATCACAACTAGAGAAGTACGGGAGATCACTTCAGTAATTGATGATATCATTGAAGAGTATAAAGCTAGATCAACACCTGAGAAGAGGGATTGGAGAACATATGAACAGCGTGTTGCTAAACGTTTACGCACT
>JARVGL010000060.1 GCA_029762575.1 Thermoplasmatota archaeon
TATCTGCGTAGTCTTTCGGTCCTTACAAAGAGTAAAGAGCTCTCTAAAGAAATCCCGACAAAATCAGGTTTTATGATAGGATTAGGTGAATCGATGGATGAGATCATGATGCTTATGGATGATCTTCGAAAAGCACATGTCGATATTCTTACTATTGGTCAATATCTTCAACCAACTATTTTTCATGCTGAAATACAAAAATATTATACTCCACGAGAATTTGAACAGTTAAAGACCATCGCGTTAGATAAAGGTTTTTCACAGGTGGAGTCAGGTCCCCTTGTCCGCAGTTCGTATCATGCAGAGGAATCGATGAAGGCTCACAAATCCGGTACCATGGATTTATAAATATTGCTTTCTTTTACTTAGAGCCATATGGAAAAACAAATCGTTTATAAGGTGCCTGGAGGCAAGCTTCTTAAGATATCTTTATCCTTTGATGAAACAACACATAAGATCAAAGATATCATGATCTCTGGTGATTTTTTTGCATATCCTGAGGAATCCATTGAGGATCTGGAACAGGTCTTGAAAGAGAAAGTATTAGATGCCAAAGAGTTACAGGATGTTATAGGCTCATTCATCAAAGATCATGACGTTGAGTTCATTGGTGTTGATGCATCGACGTTGACTGATGCGATACTGGAGGCGTTGGCATGACCGAAACCTGGCGTCTCCTTCTGACCGGTGATCATAGTGCAAAAGAGAATATGGCCATTGATAAAGCTATCCTTGTAGCCCATAGCAAAGGATTGGTTCCTCCTACTGTTCGTTTCTATAGATGGCGGCCATCTGCGATATCCATTGGTTATTTCCAACGTCTCTCTGAAGAGGTGGATCTAGCTTCCTGTGATGCCCATGGTATTGATTATGTGCGTCGGATCACAGGCGGAGGAGCTGTTTTTCATGAGGATGAATTAACGTATAGTATTGTTGTCTCTGAAAGTCATCCCTCTATCCCAAAACATATCCTAGAGAGCTATGGTCTTATCTGCCAAGCAATCATTGAAGGTTTCTCAGTTCTTAATATCCCTAGTGACTATGCACCTATCAATGATATATTGGTCAAAGGAAAGAAGATATCGGGGAATGCACAGACCCGTAAACTTAGGACCGTTCTCCAGCATGGCACCATCCTTATGGATGTTGATGTTGATAAGATGTTTAGTGTTCTTAAGGTACCAAATGAGAAGATCAAGGATAAACTTATCACGAATGTAAAGGAGCGTGTTACCTCTTTACGTCATGTCAAAGGTGAGCATATCTCCTTTGATACTGTAGCAGATGCTATGAAACAAGGATTTGAAAGAACATTTAATGTTACCTTGGAAGAAGGTGTCATTACAGAGGATGAGTTACAATTGTCTGAGGGATTTGTAAAGGATTGCTTTGGAAATGATTCCTGGAATCATATGCGATGATAGATGATACCATGGGTGTAATAGTCCATAAGATACTAGCATTCAGTAAGGAATTAACTGGGGGGAACCCCGCAGGGGTCGTTCTTGAACCTTTTGGGCTTTCCGCGGTTCAGATGAAGAAGATATCTAGACGATTGCAGGTCTCAGAGACCGCTTTTGTAATTTCTAAGGGTCATGGAGCGTATCTGGTGCGGTTCTTTTCTCCAACGGTAGAAGTGGACCTTTGTGGTCATGCTACCATTGCAAGCTTTTATTTGATTGGGTCATCGATGCACCATATCCAGGACGATATGATCGTGTTACGTCAACAGACCAATGCAGGCTTACTTCCCGTCTCCCTTCATTTCAAACAGGGTAGTATTGATCATGTGATGATGACTCAACAAACACCTGTGTTCGAACCATTATCCCTTGATATAGAGAGAATTGCGAGAACAATAGGGGTTGATATAGATGATGTTGATAGGGTGTATTCCTCTCATCGGGTGAGCACGGGTCTTTTTACCCTTCCTATTTGTGTTAGATCATTTGATGTCCTACGAGATATCGAACCGGATTTCCAACTTATCAAACATTTTTGTAATTTTATTGGTGTCGGTAGTCTCCATGTGTTCACGTTTGATACCCTTGATTCATCCTCTATATATCATGCAAGAAATTTTGCTCCCGTTTATGGTGTGCTTGAGGATCCAGTGACAGGGACTGCGAACGGTGCGGTCGCATCGTACTTGTTTCACAAAGGATATGTTACACAAGAACAAGTGATATGTGAACAAGGTGATATAATTGGTAGAGCTGGGAGGGTAACAGTTGATCTTTCCCTACCAAGGGTTCAGGTTGGAGGGCATGCGGTGATCGCTGAAACAATTGATATCGATATATGATGCTTTCTCTATTTCTTTTGGTGACCGATGGTATTATACAGTAAAATAAAGAAAAAAGAATATGATTATGTATATATTTGTTTATATTTTTAGATATGTATGTTGTCGATATCATCAAGTGAGAGCTTCATGCCATCTGACGCAGCAATAACCTCAACACCTGTTTTTCTTGAGAGCTCTGATGCAAGCACCCATGGTTTTCCTTTGATTATCCCCATACCAAAATGAGTAAGGATACAGAGACGAGGCTGAACACGTGACAAGATATGTTCCGCATCCTCAAGAGAAAGATGCAATATCTCATTCTTAGAAGACAGAAGAACGGTATAAAGGATCAAGATATCACCAGGGTAATACGATTCCAAACCATCAAAATACTGTGTATCCGTCACAATGGAGACCGAGATCTGTGCTCCCTTAAAGTGTAGACCATAGGTTTCAACACCATGGATATGGCGCACCGGCGTAGAAAAATGAATACTCCCTACTGAATACTCCCCACCTTCCCGTAATAGGACGATGGTATTCACATGATTCCGAAAATGATGAAGAATGACCGGGTCCTTATCCACTGCATCACTTGGAGCAAACACAAAACCTTTCTTTTGAGTACCCCCATTGGTCATCGCTTCGATCATGATATTCATATCATTTGAATGATCGATATGTCTATGGGAGAGAATGATGCCATCAAGGTCCAAAGGGTTGAGAGGAGGTTTGCTTGAAAGACATCGTATAAGAGAACCAGGACCCGGATCGATTAGCAGCTGGGTCCCTTCTAGGGAGACCCATATACCTCCTGATCTACGTAATTGTCGTGTGACAGCGTAGCGAGCTCCAGCAGTCCCAAGGAATTTTATCCAATCACTCATAAGGCATCATCTCAACAGATCATGATATACAAGGACATCTATTTTATTAGATAGATGGAACCTTTGTTTCATTACAAAAAACCTTCTATAGGGCATATCGGAAAACTATTTACCGTTGTCTATCGATGTAAAGAGCATGGACCTCTATAATTACACCTATGATCTCGTTCGTCAAATACCCTGGGGATATGTGTCAACATATGGGGCGGTTGCAAACGCCCTAGGGGATGTTCGTGCATCTCGATCAGTGGGACGTATGATGAACCAGAACCCTGATGCAGATACAATGCCTTGTTTCAAGATAGTTCACTCGGATGGACGTATCGGTGGTTTTGGTCTAGGTATCGATGATAAAAAACGTCGATTACAAGAAGAGAACATCCAAGTAGAGGACGAGCGGATAAAACATTTCGAACAAGTTTATTTTGATGATTTCAAAACAGAGTATCCTCTAAAAAAATTACGGGATGAACAATTACGACTACGATCAAAGATCCTCCTCAAAGACACATTTGATACCATTGAAACAGTTGCAGGATTCGATATCGCATATCCTGAGAATGATTGGGACGTTTGTTGTGGAGCATGTGTCGTCTACGATTATCAAACAGGCCAAAAGATTGAGGATCAGGTCATCTATCAGAAAACGTTTTTTCCCTATATCCCTACCTATCTATCGTATAGAGAAGCTCCATTCATCGAGAACCTATTGGCCAAACTCTCTACAAAACCAACGGTTCTATTGATAGATGGTAATGGTGTACTTCATCCCTATCACTATGGCATAGCCTGTTATGTGGGCATGAGACTTGACATGCCTACGATAGGTGTTGCAAAAAGCAAACTATGCGGAACACTTGATGAAAGAACCCGACAGATATATGTTGATGGGCATCCCTTGGGATATGCCTTTGCATGCTCTCCGCGGATAAAAAAACCTATGTATATCTCTCCAGGCCATAAGATATCTGTTGATACCGCAGTCACTATCACAAAGAATCTTTCTAAAACAAAACATCCTGAACCACTGAAACAAGCCCACAACCTTGCAACAAGGTCACTTAAGGGGATCTAAGAGATCCCTACTTGAGAGAACAGTAACACCTAATTTTTTACAAAGGTCCTTAAAAAATGTGACATCAGATTTCTTCATAGCCTTTCTATGAAGATAGACACCTTGTACCTGTGGGGTTGCGTCCAATGCTCTTTTAAGCATCTCTTCGTCAATTGCACCTGAAGTGATATGATAACTAGGTATCATATGACCGAATGCAGCATGTTTTGAGAGACACATATCAGAAAATCGTGGCGCATAATGTCCACCTCCTATGCCCAAGAGGACCGTGTCATTATAATAAGGTCTAGATGACCGTGACTCGTTTTCCAGTAACTCCAGTACAGAGAGTGCAACGACTCGGCATGCATCGATATTCTCCCATTGTTTCTCATCGCTACCTACTTCTGCAAAGAGTGTTGGTATCTTAAGAAAGGGGCCATGATGTGTCACCTCATAACAGATATGATGCGTGAGATCTGCTTCTTTTGCACGTCTCAATAGGATCCTAAGTAATCCAGCCATCTCAAATGGAAGAGCGGGAGTAAGTGATCTTGGCCTTCCTCCAAAATCAGCTGTACCGTAATTACCTATAGGGTGAGTAGTTATGGTCGGCTCACCGGTCTTACTTCGATGACGGGAGAGAAAGATCAAACGTGTTGGTTCCAGATCAAGATAGGAATTGAGTTCTTCTTGAAGGTTCTCATGGATGATGGTCTTATCGGGGATAGTGACCATATAGAGATGATCGATGTGTTGATGTCTATACGATATACTATCAAGAAAAAAAGTATGTTCAACCCAAGAGGATTCCTGAAGGATACAAGATCTCATATTGGTACTTGCGGGATCCTGATCTGAGGTAACAATCACAGTGGTCATGCCATATCAACTATCAGCAGTCACATGAAAAAGATATTATTTTAATGCTTGGACGGTGTCCTACGAGGCCGTTTCTCTTGTTGTAAGAGTTTTTTAATGGCTTCTTTTCGAGCCACCAGTCGGATACGATCACGAACCGTACAAACAGTTATAATGAATTGGATCTCCTGAACTTCGCTCTGAGTGGACAACAAACCTGCAACGATCATAATTATCTAAAAAATGATATTTTTATGTTTATAAAGGATTTGTGGTACACATCTATCCACAAAAGGATGAACATATCTATACAAAGGAATAAACTTAAAAATTGAGAAATATCTCTTCCCTATGTTCATGGAAGAATTAAGCGCAGGAAAACTTGTTGAAACAAAATCACGATTCTATGCTCATCTGTATCATATAAATGACTCTGAAGAGATAACAGCGATACTCCGCCTTCAACGTACAAGATACAAAAAAGCCAATCATCACTGCTATGCGATCTATTACAGTGATGATCAGATATCAATAGAACGATATTCTGATGATGGCGAAGTAGGCCATCCAGGAAGAATTCTCTTAGAGGTCCTTAAACAACATCAGCTTGATCATCATGTGCTCATAATATCTAGGATATTTGGTGGCATTAAACTAGGGGTAGGTGGTGTGAGTAGGGCGTTTAGAGATGCAGGCAAATCTGTCGTATCACAATACAAAACAAAAAGGTAGAACAAGAGAACTTGAAAACGAATTAGAAGTTTTTTTTACTCCTATTAAGAAGGGCGATCACTAAACCAAGAACGATTGGGAATAACACGATATAATAAAGAACATCTATCTGAGCCAACAGGAAGAATGCGTCAAAACCATACATTCGTAAAGCAATAAGGCCCACTAATAGAAGGGGGATGAAGATCCCCAAAAGTAAAGGAGTTGCTTCCCTATTCACCATCCGTCATTACCTTCCATCTCTCATCTCTATAGAAAAGGGAAACAGATCGTCCATTGAATCAGAGAACAGATCTGTTACAGATACAAGCCGCTACCAATCGATATAACTCCGTTTTTTTCGCTTGATAGGCGAACATTTCCCTCGTCCATTAAGAACCTCATCTATAGGACACATGGTAAAATCATCTTTGATGTGAAACGGAGAATATTCTCCATCAAGGGTATCCCAATAGACTTCCATCTTTTCATCGGATAGTGCCATGATGATCCCCTCATACTCCTTTGTCTTTCCATCATCATTTCTAACAGTACGACTTACCCGTTCACCAGGTTTGAAATGAGTGAACAGGGATGGATACATGTCATTTTTTGTCTTATCTTTCATAGTATCTCTCACCCTCAACAATCCAACCGTGATAAACTCTATCAATTTTGATATATAAATGTTTGGTGTCAGAAGACCAAAAGAGCAGCAACACCAACTTGAGTGTTGCCTATTTTTCTAACCATTTGTTGTTTGAAATCATTAAAAGCAGCTTTAGGAAAAAGTTTTTTAAGGGAAAGGTTTTTAAAAAATTAGCTTGTAACGGATTGTAACACTATATCCAGATCCATTTAAGGAGAATCGGAAGAGAGAATACCGAGAAATATGATATTCATACTAGTTGCAATAGTTGTCATCACTTTACTCATCATACTGTCTGCATTTTTTTCAGGGTCTGAGATGGCGTTGATCTCGATTGATAGAGCAGTGATCATCGATAAAGCAAGGATTGGAGATAAAAAAGCACAAATTCTTGAAAAATTATTAGAAAACCCTGACCAGGTCATCAGTGCCATTGTTATTGGTAACAATATCGTCAACATCTTTGCATCTGTACTTGCAGGATACGTAGCAACCGAGATATTTGGTAATATCGGTATCGGGTTAGCAACCATTATCATGTTCTTACTTGTGATCCTCTTCAGTGAAGCGACACCAAAAGCATTTGGAAGAAAGAACGAACGCTGGGCATTACGATCGGCTCGATCAATTACCATTTTTACTAGAATATTTCATCCCATTGCCCATATCGTACAATATGTCTCAAATGGTATCCTCAAACTACTTGGTGAAAACACTACTAAAAATGATGATATCACTGAAGATAGGATCATGGCTATGATGAGACTTGGTGAGGCGGAAGGCACCATTGAAAAAGATGAACGAGAGATGGTCAATGACGTCTTCGAATTCGATGAGACCATCGCCGATGAAGTAGATGAACCATTACACAAGATACAGTTCCTCCAGCAAAATGATACAGTACAGACCTTGATAGATACATCGTTAAGAACAGGGTTCTCTCGATTCCCAGTATTCCGCAGGGATTACAATGATGTCGTAGGTATGGTCCACGTCAAAGACTCTCTTGGTATCAACGATCGATCGGTTAAGATCAAAGACATCATGAGAGGGATATTAAAGATAGATTCAAGGATGAAGGCAGATGATGTGCTTAGAAAGATGAAACAACACAAAACACATCTTGCGCTCCTCCATGATAAGAACGGTAGGACCATAGGTCTGATAAGTATGGAAGATCTCATGGAAGAAATATTTGGTGAGATCAGTGATGAACACGATCCAACCTAACACATCATTTCATCGACAATACACACAGAACTATCTGATGAGTTCATGTGAAGAAATGATGCGATCTGGTTCAACATCCTATGTTGTCTTGATGGTTCCTAGGACCGGTTCATAGATGAGACCTTTATCCATCAGAGCGTTCAACACCTCATCAACCGTGTCCGCATCAATACCTTGCTTCTCACATTTCTCAGTGATCATATCCCATGATGCCCCCTCATCACCTTCACATGCGCGAATGACCGCAAGCACTGTTTCCTCCTGCTCCTCAGAAACACTCGTATCAGCGATTTGAGGAGAAACGGTCTTTGATGACGATAGGGCGGCTTCTTCATCCGTCTGTGAAGAAATTATTGGTTCATCAGATGAAAACTCAATGGGTCTAGGACCTTGGGTAAGATACTGTAGCGCATCACGGACCATTTCAACATATCGGTCAACAGAGATAGATTGATACTGTTCCACCGCATAGTTCACTCCTTCAGAGAGAATATTACTAAATCCTAACTTCTGTAGTTCAG
>JARVGL010000061.1 GCA_029762575.1 Thermoplasmatota archaeon
TGTTTTAGAAAATAGGCCATCACCTGGATTCATCATATACTACACAAATTCTCACACAACTCATAATAGACAAGCTATCAGGAAGCATTGGAAAACTCTTTTTCAATGATCTGAGTACTTGTTTTAAGGATGCCTGGAAGGATATGGATGGTACTAGTAACATCATGAAGCTGTTCAAGGTGTGATACAGAGACCCTGACCACCATATCATAAGCACCTGATACGATACTCACCGATTGAACATAGGTGATGGAAGGAATCTTTTCCATCACACTCTCTGAGGTCCCTGGTTTTAACCGAGCAAACACATACGCATGAATCATACTCTTCTCCTAAGTCAACATGTTATTTGATATGGTGAGAGCCTCTTAAGATATAATGATTTACTCAACAGTTTATAGATGCCCTGTATCTCTATAGAGCAGCCTATTACTATATAGAAACTATTGAGAAAAATAAGATTTTTGCTGTTAGAAAAGAGATGATATCCTGTGTCTTTACAAAACGTCAAATGAAAACAACACAACAAGCAGATCAATACATAAACTATTTGAAACCAATCCTCTTTTAATCTTTCTGAGGTAATCTCATTTGAAAAAACTCTCTTCAATACTCATCATCTTACTTCTCTTCATCCTCTACCTTCCCGGTTGTATCGATCTTCAAGATGCATTTGATTTCATCGACCCAACCCTCCGACGGGCAGACCCCTATATCAGTAAGATGGAGTTCGATGATCCACAGTTACAAACCTATGCTCTCTTTCTCTTGAACTCATCACGTCTCTCTGATAAAGAATATGTGATCACAACACTATATCGACATATCGTTGAGAATTATTCATATATCTCAGACCCAGAGGGAGTTGAGGTCATCAGTTCACCCAAAGAGACCATACAACGAAACGGTGGCGACTGTGAAGACCTCTCCATTCTTCTCAGCAGTCTTCTTGAA
This sequence comes from Thermoplasmatota archaeon, assembly GCA_029762575.1. Lineage (GTDB taxonomy): Archaea > Thermoplasmatota > E2 > DHVEG-1 > DHVEG-1 > EX4572-165. Next base: position 955 of record JARVGL010000061.1, read on the forward strand.
AACCTTGGAATAAAGACCTATCTCGTTCTTACTGACGCCCATGCATACTGTCTTGCCTACGATGTTAATATCAGTAATTTATTACCTTATGTTGAACAAGCGCTTATGCGCCAAGTGGAAAAAGACTCAGGAAAGACAATTCAACAGACCTATCAAAACGTCTTTGTCTTACAAAGACAACAATCCTGGTACTATGGAGGAAATGGCAGCGTGTTCCAAGAAAGCGATTCCTTTGAATATATGAACCTAACCTATAGCTATCGATCAACCCGACCAGTATCCTTCTATGTCGTCCCAAGTCAAGAGGAATTCGAGAAACATACCAACCGCAGACCCTTTACTTTTTTTACGAACTGTAGCGTCCAAGATGAAACGATCTATGAAGGAACCTGTCCCTATATTCAGCAACATGGAGGAGTTATTCTTACAAACAACAATTTCAAAGATACAACGATTTCTCTAAACCTCACCTTCTATTTCAGACCATCATTCTATAAACTCTTCAAGAACAACACCATCCAATCCTATACCATCAAAGGAGTTACCTCGATTGTCCTTGAACCCACTGCTGGAGCCTATGGATACCCAGGATATGATGCAAACGTCACTGGGAAAAAGACCGCTATCGACCCAAAGACAAAAGAATATTATCAACTACAATGACCCATGATATATCCTCGTATTGGCAATTCGTAAGATGACAGTTGCTAGTATCGTAATAATTGATGCAAAACTATATAATTATTTATAATTATATTAATCGTAAATCGGAGAATACTATATTGAAGGATACGAAAACAGTTATGGTGATATAGTGAAGAAAAAAAACATATGTAAAAGCATAGCCTCTTTGTTACTATGTATCATACTCCTCTCCTTTATTATCCCAACAACACTCTCCCGGGTCATACCTGAAACTAAACAGATCGGTCAGATATCAGCATGTGAGATAACAAGTCTTTCATCATCCACTGCTCAGGTAGGGGATACGATCATCATCAATGGACATGGATTTGGAACCATACAAGGCGCTGTCATAGTCACTGGACTCTGTATCACTCCAACAACATGGTCTGATACAGAGATCCGTTTTAGTATACCAAATGATGCAGCAACGGGTTTTCTCTATGTGAGAACAAGTGATGAAATCCGGTCGAACATCGTTTCATTCACTATTAAGAGACCTCTTTTAGAGGATCAGATAGCACCAGTTGGTCTTAGTCTTGAAGAAACCGGGTTGTTTGGGTCAGCTTCCGGAGTAGAGACCGATGGTGAGTATCTCTATGGCCTCACAGGGTTTGAGACCCTATGTACCTATAAGATTCATGATCAAACCCCTTATGAACTTGTAAGCATCAAGAGCCTTCCTCAACGAGTAGGTGACCTCAAACTACACGATGGATACCTCTACGTTAGCGGAGACCATGGACTCTACATCTTTAAAACCCAGGACCTCCAACAAGGAACCACAACACCTGTTGCGGTACTAGCAGGCGGGTCCTATATAACGCTAGATATCAAAGAAAAAACAGGTGAACCCCTTCAGGGAACGATCCTTGCGCTCTGTGAATATGTCCCAACTATAGATCCCGGGCATCTTCAGGTTCCACTCTATCAATTCGAATCAGAGGAACTTACCCTTCTAGGCTGTTACAAACAACCAGTGATTAGTACACAACGACACCATGCACTCGCAATCGATCCCCTGAACCAAAAGGTCTATGTCTCAGGATTTGAAACATTATTTGGAGACGATAAATACATCCTAGAAATCGATATCTCTAGTCCTTCTAATCCTCAACTCAACCATCGAGAGGAGACAGCAGGTCTCCTTGGATTTGATATGGAGACACGAGATGATATCCTCTGGATGGGTATCCTCTCCCAAGGAACCGAGTTCTTCCGAACCTATCGACTGAGATCTGGAGACGACCATCTCCTCCTCGATGGATCAGTCCATGGGGCCTATGGCATAGGACGAACCACACGGATAAAGATAATCAATGACCATATCACCGTGGGAGTAGCATGGGCGGGAGCTCGACCAGATGTCTTCCTCTTAGATACGTTTCATAGCACTACGACGCCACTTGCATCCATCAACTCAATTGACTGGGCATTCGATGTCACAGGATATAGGCTTGATACTGATGAACATACAGGTAAGATCATCGTCGCTGATGAATGGGGTGGTTTTCTCACCTATGATTATACGTCTACTCCAACACCAGCGATCACCCATCAACAGGATTACCACTGGGCTCCTTCTTCAGCTATGACCGAGAACCTGTATCTCACCGAAGAGAGAATATATGCTGCAAACAGAGGGGCAGGGATATGGAGCGCAGATCGATATGCAGTCTCTGATGTGACCCGATGGAGGCATTCAGAATGGGACTGGGACCTAGAAGACCCACAACCTTATCCGATTAGTGCGTTATGTGTCCGAGAGGATCCTACCTATGGGACCTTGATTGCTGCGCGAGGAAATAACAAAGCAATGGCATGGGGAACCACCTTCTACGGGATACTCTACAAAGAGACACCGACCTCGATACAACAACTCGCTATCTCCTCATCTTTTGATCCTCCTAGCGGACTTTTATCCGGAAGCCCTGGTTTTAGCGTCATCTGGCCTGAAACCGATATCGTCTATATGGCGACCGGGACCGATGGGATACGTGCGTTCATAGTAGATCCAGAGCAACCAAGTATCACTCTTCATACAGATTGCATCGATACAGGTTTAGCTCGTAGTCATTTCGGGACGAATAGAACCGTCAGCGATATCCACTACTATAAAACTGGAGAAGAGCAAAAGATGGTGATAGCTAGTACTCTAGCGCCTTTTGTCAATGAACCAACGATAACCATCTTTGATATCACCTACCCTGAAGGACCCCCCAATCGTAACACTCCTACTAGACCCATACAGCTCACCTATGAGAACGCTCTTGACTGTCTTAAAGGCAGATCGATAACCTATGTTGATATGACCTCCTCAGGGATGATCGCTGTAGCCTCAAGCCATGGCATCGCCGTATTCCATATCTCTTGGATACCAATGCTTAATGAGATGAGCACGAGTCAAGCATGGAACCTTATCAAGATACCTGAATCCACCTATCAACCATACTGGAATACTCAATATTCACAAAGCTTTCAAGATGTATGTTTCGGAGATGAAAACACTCTCTATGCGGTGAAACAACCACAAGCTAAGAACCATGGCGGAGTTTATCGTATCGATATCGAATTCTTATGGGAAGGATACACCCATCAGTGTACCACGATAGGATTCTACCCGGGTGTTCAATGTGGTATGGACTATAACAACCTCCTCCAAGGCTGGGGTGCGCCTGATATCACTACCCTGCATCATCCCTATGCACTCATCGCAGAAGAAAACACGGTCTATGTCACAGGATGGAGTGGAAAGATCGATAGACTCTCGTTCAACCAAGATAATCAACCACCTGTTCCTCCCAGTATCCAAGGTCCATCGAATGGGAAAACAGGTACATCATATTCTTATTCCTTTATCTCAACTGATCCTGAAGGAGACGATATCTCCTATTATATCGAATGGGGTGACGGACAGATACAGGACTGGATAGGCCCCTATCCCTCAGGTACCAAGGTCATCATAGATCATACTTGGTCACGACAAGGATCCTTTACCCTCCGAGCAAAAGCTAAAGATAGCAATGGACGAGTAAGCGACTGGGGGAGCCTTGAGATAAGTATGCCTAGAACAACAAGATATTTCATCGATAATTGGTTGAGGATATTTTTCCAAAGGATGTTTTTTGACCGATGTATCTAGTAGAAGCGATACTTGAAATATATCATAAAAATGTTTGAAGGATTGATACTAAAGGAATAGATACCATGAACAAAACATATTATTTCATCAACGTAAACGTCATACTCATCCTTTTTATTGCCCTGTTCATGTTTGTACCTCTTCAAAATTTATCAGCTACAACCTCTTTACATAATGCGGTCTATATCATTGAAGATGATTCCTCAATCGTTATAGGAAATGAAAAGATCGAGGTACTATTTGATAAGACCTGGATGGGTGGAATAGATTCCATTATCGATAAACAAACAGGTATCGATCTACGACCAGATAAGGGTTCGCTACCATCCCTATATCTCTTCTTTTTTGATGATGGAACAACAACCCAAGGAGCACTTCCCTGGCAAGCAACACATACGGAATATATACACTATGTTGGATCAGATTACGCGGTCCTTACCATCATCAACTCAGACCTCAAAGGATATGATATCCAAACCATAACCACTATCACCATACACTATGACGACCCGTATATAGAGATGAGATTATCGATAGAGAACAATGAAGACTATATCATTGAGAACATCTTATTTCCATTGCTCTGGGGGTTAGGGAGAATCGGTGAAGAATCATATGATGATACGGTCTTTTATCCAAGTGGAGATGGGATACTCTTGCATGATCCATTATCCTATTTGGATTCTCTTATCATCCCTGGTGGATTCTATCCAGGGGACCTCTCTGTTCAACTCCTTTGCCATTATGATACAGAAGAGACAGGTCTTTATTTTGCTTGTTACGATATCAATGGGTCTCCAAAAAAGATCAACTACGGGCCCATGGAATGGGATAGCATAGATCATCTAGCTACCTCTTTTGAATTCTATATACCCTCTGAAACCGGTAATGATTTCTTCATGGATTTTGATGTAGTTATCGGCGTGTTCCATGGAGATTGGTATGAAGCAGCAGCACTCTATAAACAATGGGCTATCACTACTCCATTCATAAAGGGAGGAAAAATTGGAGATGGGAAGGATACTCCTCATTGGTTTTTCAATACCTCTATTATCCAATTGGTAAATAGAGACAACCCGTCTATTGAGGTTTTTTCTCTTTCTGATATTGCGTTGATCACCAATGAGTATGCAACAAGCACCGGACTAGATACCTCTGTTCTCATCATAGGGTGGGAACAACATGGTGCATGGGTTGGTCCCAATTATTATCCTCCGGTGGAAGGAGAAGCATCGTTTCGACAAGCAATCAACACCTTAGCACAAGCTGGAAACCATGGATTTACCTATATCTCTGGAACCATCTGGAGGATAACTAGAGGGGATATCGGGTATGCAGACCATGAACTGTTCAACGCTACTGGTCTACCATGGGTCGCTTTCCAAAAAGATCACACGCCTCATTTCGATATCTTCTATGAATCCCTTGGTTGGCATAGTGCACGGATGTGTCCAATGACGGATTTCTGGCAACATATGGTCGTTGAAAATGCGTTGGAGAGCATTCGACTTGGTTGTGATATCGTTCAGGTCGATGAATTTCCCATTGGCGCAATCTATCCCTGTTATAACACGTCACATGATCATCCAACGGGCTATAGTACCGAAATAGCTCAAGCATACATATCCATCCTTGAACAGATCCGAACACAGGGTCGTCAGATCAATCCTTTATTGATCATGAGCATTGAGGAACCCTGTGAATTCTATCTATCCTCTATTGATACCTATGTTTCTAGGGATTGCGCTCCAGAAGGCTTATTATATATGTATCTAGTAGATGCCTATGGAGACGATATAGAATTCATACCATTTTTTTCTTTTGTCTACCATGAATACATCTCATCGTTTGGAGAAGGTATCGGGCTTGATGAAGGCTATGCAACATATTTTTACAATCAAATGGCTCGAGCCATTGGAAACATGTTAGTCACAGGAGAGATACTAAAAGTAGGCGGTACCCCAATAGAAACAATTGATGACGGTCTCTTTGAACTATTCTCTCGGAGCGCTATTGCTACCGTAACCTATGCGCAACCATACTTGATCCATGGCTATCCACTTACTCCACCCTCTATTGATGTCCCTTTGATTGAGATAGAATGGTATAATGCGATACATCAGGTCTCTGGAACCCCTATCCATGAACCAGCGGTGTTCAACAGTGCCTGGCGATCAGATATTGGTAGAAAAGGATTTGTCTTTGTCAATTGGTATACATCATCGGTAGATTTTGATGTGATCCTCGATGATGAAGAACTATCGGGAGGTTACTATGCCATATCAATGACAAGAAACGGTCAACGTAGCATTCTTTTTTCAAATACCTCACTTCCAAAACATATGTCTCTTGCGATGAAACAAAACGATGTCATCCTTCTTGAAATCATCGATGCCATAGAAACAAATCCACCGTGTGCTCCAGAGATCGATGGGCCAAGAAATGGAAAGATCAATACAAAACAAAGCTATAGTATCCATGCAGTTGATCCAGATGGTGACGCTATCTCGTATTATATCAACTGGGGAGATGGTAGTGAATCTGGATGGATCGGACCCTATGGATCAGGCGAACCTATCATCATGGATCATATCTGGGATAACCAAGGAACCTTTGTCATAACAGTACAAGCAAAAGATGAACATGATGTTCTAAGCCCTATTACATATTTAGAGGTCAGTATGCCAAAGGACCAGTCCATACTCTCACCGTTCCATATAACTCTGTTTGAAAAACTATTTCATATTCCTCTGTTCCGTTTTCTATGGGGTATATCACTATGAAGACATCATCCTCTTATATCATTTTTATTCTATTGGGCGTCATCATCTCGTCTTTTCTCTCAGGATGCCTGATGGGTACTGAATCCATCATGGTCGATGGATTAGAAAGATCATACTCTATACATATCCCAGAAGGCTATGATGGAAGTAAACCCCTGCCATTGGTTTTGGTGTTTCATGGAGGTGGAGGTAACGCAAATAATATTTTGCAGACCACTGGTTTCAATCAAAAAGCCGATGAAGAGGGATTTCTTGTGGTCTACCCTCAGGGATCAGGGAGATTACAAAACAGTCTTCTCACCTGGAATACAGGTTTTTGTTGTGGATATGCGGTAGAGAATACTATTGATGATGTCGCATTCATTCGACAGCTTATCGATCATCTTCAGAGACACTATCCAATAGATACAAAGATGATCTATGCAACAGGGATCTCAAATGGGGGGATGATGACGTATCTAGTTGGTGCGGAACTTTCTGATATATTTGCAGCTATAGCTCCCGTGGCAGCATCGATTGGTGGACAAGCAACAGAAGATGATACTATATG
>JARVGL010000062.1 GCA_029762575.1 Thermoplasmatota archaeon
GTTTACACATATCGAATGGATGTTCGATATTCCCATAAGGAGTTGTAGCAGTGGAACTACCTCGAGGTGTCGTCGGTGCGAACTGCCCACCAGTCATACCGTAATTGAAGTTATTGACCATGATGACGGTGATATCGATATTTCTTCGAGCTCCATGCATGAAATGATTTCCACCGATACCTGCACAATCACCATCACCAGTATAAACAATAACATGAAGATCAGGGTTCACCGCTTTGATACCTGTAGCAAAGGCTATCGCACGACCATGAGTTGTATGAAGACCATCAGCATTAATGTAGCCAGGGAGCCGGGATGAACACCCAATACCTGAGACAAATACAACATTATCGAAATCTATGTCTAGTTCTTGTAACGCATGAAACGTATTTCCAAGAAGGATCCCATTTCCACATCCTGCGCAAAAGATCGTCGGCCACATCTCCCTTCGGATATATCGTTTGATGGCCATCCTGTTAAAATCATCCATACCTACTGTACCTCCTTATATAGATAGTTCAGTAGTTCTTGAGGATGATGGGTCTCTCCACCGATCTTTGGCAGTGAAATAACGTTACAGTTCCCGACAGCATATTCCCGAACAGCATGAACTATCTGCCCAAGGTTCATCTCCGGAACCAAAATAGTCTTTACCGTTTCGGATAGTTGTTCGATCTCTTTGATCGGAAACGGCCAGATAAGCTTTAATCGAAGGATCCCTGCTTTTATCCCTTGTTCTCTTGCACGATTGACCGCATACATCGCAGGCCTGGCACTGGCACCATAGGAGACAAACGCAACCTCTGCATCATCAAGACCAGTTCTTTCAACCATTGTGAGTTTCTCACGATCATCTGTTATCTTAGTGGTTAATCGTGTGATGAGTCGTTCATGTTCTTTTTGATCAAAGGTCGCAGGAAGTCCGTTTACATCATGTGTAAGACCAGTGATAAACATATGATATCCATGACCAAATGTGGGAAACAAGGGAACTTTCTCAGATAGATTCAATCGTGGGTCCCCTTGCCGTCTCCCAACAATCGTTAGTGATTCTTCAGGAGGAATGACGATACGTGCATGAAGATACCCTATTTCGCCATCCATCATCAGACAAACAGGAGTCCGATATCGTTCAGCTAGGTTAAATGATTCAACCGTAAGATCTAAACATTCTTGAACGGTGGTGGGACATAGTGCAATGGGTTCGAAATCACCATGTGTTCCCCAGCGAGCCTGCATCATGTCCCCTTGCGAACCAAGGGTAGGAAGACCTGTTGAGGGGCCGCCTCTCTGGACATTGACTATGACGCAAGGTGTCTCTGTCATCGCAGCATACCCATAGTTCTCCATCATCAGTGAGAACCCAGGGCTTGAGGTTGCAGTCATTGATTTTGCCCCAGCCCATGATGCACCAATGATAGCTGCAATGCTTGCAATCTCATCCTCCATCTGTAGATACATTCCACCAACCTTTGGAAGAAGAGAAGACATACCTTCAGCTATCTCTGTTGCAGGTGTAATAGGGTATCCGCCAAAAAAAGAACATCCTGCAAGAAGGCCTCCATAGACACAAGCCATGTCACCCTGCATGAACTGAATAGAATTACCTAACACCTTCCGAATACGATTGGGATCTCGCTGATATCTGTGCATATCACATCCTCATTTCTTGAAATGAACGTGTATTATCTGTTTGAATCATGTTTTGAAATAATTGATATTGCAAGATCAGGACAGAGAAGACTGCATAAACCACAGTCATTACAGGTATTATTCTCTTTTAATCGTGGGAGATGGACCCCAGATATTGTGAATTCATCTGATTCCTCTAAAGCCTGTTGAGGGCAACGGTCGATACAGATACTACAGCCTTTACACCAGTCTTTGTTAATATGTATCATAGTCTTTCGCCCTGATATGATATGTTGGCAATGCAAACGAGATAATTATAATTTTGCAGATACCTATTTATAGAAACCTACATAGCTAATACGGATCAAGAAACGTAACGTATCATCCTCTCCTTTTTTATCGCAGCATTTTTAAGAAGCATATCATTTCTGGCTTTTCAAGTAGACTAGTCATACTGAGAAAACATAGTTGATAGGAGCTAGATATGGATAAAGAGGCTAACGAGTATATCTTTCAAAATGCATCCCCTCAGGAAATCGTGGTCAATTCAAATCTTACAATAACTACAGTACACACCATGGATCTCTTTAAAGAATTCTATAAGTTTCCTTTTAAATTATATTCAAAAAAAGAAAATTGGGTAGCTCCTTTTTGGACTGAGATACGGGATTTCTTTAAGACGGATCAACTCTTCTGGTCACATGCACAATGTCAATTATTCATCGCATATCGTAACAATGAAATAGTTGGAAGGATAGCTGTAACAATCGACCATAGCTTATCTGGAAAAGAGAAGACAACGATAGGGTTCTTTGGTTTCTTTGAAAGTATCAATGATTATACCGTTGCAAAAGGGTTACTTGACACCGCACAAAACTGGCTGAAACAACAAGGGATGAAGCAGATGCAGGGACCTGTCAATGGGCGGGTCGATGTGGGAAGTGGATTTGTTATAAAGGGATACAAAACAGTACCCTATCTCCTTGGGCATTATTCAAAACCATATTATGTTGATTTCATGGAACAGTATACTTTGAAGAAAGATAGAGATCTTGTTTCCTATCATATTGATCTTACAAAGGATATCCCTGATACAGTACAGCAGGCAGCTAGAAGATGCGAAGAGAAAGGTATCAGCATCAGAAGGTTCAAACGATTCAGTTATACGTCAGAGATGAAATGGTGGATTTCAATGCTCATGGAAGAATTTGCAGATCATTGGGGATATACTTCATCATCGGAACAAGAAGTGAAAGAACGTTTCGGCATCAAACAACTTAGGTTCATTGTCGATCCACGTCTTTTCTTAATAGCTGAACAGAATGGTCAACCGATCGGGTTCCGATGGTCACTACCTGATTACAATCAGTTATTCAAAGATATGAATGGGACATTAGGATTCCTTGGTATGATAAAAGTGCTTCTTACAAGACGAAAAAAGATATCAAGAGGACGATTCATCATCATGGGCATACAGAAAAAATATCGAGGGATGGGTATTGGCACCATGATGAACTATCATACATTAATCGAAATGAAAAAACGTGGATACAAGAGCGCAGAATATGGTTGGATCGATGAAAAGAACATCGCATCCTGCAAAGCAGGGGAAAAGATCGGCGGGGAATTATACAAGATCTATCGAATATATAAGATGGATCTATAGTGTAACATTATTATAAAACATGAGGTGCTTCTATAAAATAGGTGTCTTTTTATTTCATCATCTTCTTTCTAAATAATAATGAATTCCAACAGAGGTTTGGAACTGCACAAGAGATCATCTCATCAATTTGTATCATAAATGGGAAGTGAGAGGTAAATGCTTTCAATTGTTCTGTTTCACTACATAATTCTCTAACAATGATCTTACAGCGCTCATCAGCATGATTAAAAATATGGGTTAGTATCTCCTCTTTAGGAACAGAGCAACTTGAGATGATAACAACATCGAATCTGGATACATCAAAGGATAATCCATCTCCGTTTTGTACATGGATACTCGCTGCAAGTTTTCGTTTCATTATGACTTTTTTAGCGATCTTTAACACGATTGGGTTCTTATCGATGGTAACGATATCACAATTGTATAGATCCGCAAGAACAAGTGCAGTGATAGGATACGCCCCTGATCCTATGTGTAGAATATTCTGTGCACCATCTAGATCAAATCTTTTTGCTTCTTTGATATAATGACGGCCGATATGGTTCTGATACAATCTACCAAACACGAAAAAGATACTTGATATGATATCGATAATATGCCAGAAAAGGTTTGCTTTTTTTCGATTTATCTCCTGAAAAACACTCATAGCTCTCCACTAGTCTCTTCTCTTATACGGAAAAACAACCGTCCATTTTCCGACGTATTAGTACTATGATCACAATTCTTCGACCTCAGTATATGGATAAACAGTTTAAGTCATTTAAATCCTTTATGCCACGATTAATCCACTTTTATATTCTTCTACCTATCTATGGTTAGGATCTAGATATCAATTCCATAGAGTTTCTTTCTGTGGACCCTATACTCTTTTTACAGCTGCATCTTTTGCTAAAACACCATTAGATTCAATCCATTCTTTGATTCGAATCATTGCATCTGTATAGGTTACTTTTGGTTCATAATCTATGATCTGCTGAACTTTTTTGATATCATAGATCATGGTATTTGTGAGTATATCCACTGCAAATGATGTGATCCAGGGTGTTAGGTTAAACAAGGGAAAAAGATGTTGCATGACGAAACCGATCCGTTGAGCAGTTCTCTTTGAAATAGTTCTTGTTATTGGTTCTTTTCCAAGGATTGCTGCCAAATCGTTGAAATAGGTGGCCCATGTTGTCAAGTTATCACCGTCAGTTATTTCAATCGTTTTTCCTAGAGACGACGAATGTTTTGTACAGATCATCAAAGCATCCAACAGATTATCAATATACGTATGATGAAAAATACCAGTTCCCTTATCCACAAGGAGCAAACGATTGTTCAAAAGAGCTTGAATCGGCCTTCGAACCCAGAGTGTATCGCCGGGACCATAGATGTTTCCTGGTCTGATGATTGTCATAGGAAAACCAGATTCTTCGTATGCTTCTTGAAGCACTGATTCTGCGATCTGTTTTGTTACTGTATACGTCGATACTACAGAAGATGATTCATAGGGGAGATGGCTAAGAAAAAAGAATCGCTTTATCGATGTGCCCGTGAACAGTTCGATGAGTTGTTTAGTACCTTGGACATTAACCTCATAGAATATCTTCTTTGGGCCATAATCTTTGACGTATGCAGCACAATGGAATACGACATCGATGTCTTTGATACTTGATGAAAAAGTTTGTACATTGGTGATATCGCCTTGAATGTATAGTACCGTATCTAATCGTTCTTTCGGATCATTCTTATGAATTAGAGCTACTACTTCGTGGTTCAAACCCACTAACCGTTTTATGATTGAACCCCCAATGTAGCCGGAGGACCCTGTAACAAAGAATTTCATAGCTCCCACTTCGAGAATTCATATTGATTTCTTAATATATATTGGAAGAGGGCTGTAAGACAAAGGGATACAAAGTAGATACCTAGAGCAATCTGAAAGGGAAGTACAAGCAAAAGGAACAGGGAAGCTAATGTAATTCTTTCAAGAACAAACCATTTGTGAATCATCAACGCTTTCATTCGACTATAATCATGGGCCAATCGGATCAAACACAGACCGATTGCAATAAGGATGAATGTTTCAAGGATCAATAGATAATAAAGGATATCTGGGGCTGGGTGAAAAAAGAAGATGAAAAGAAAAAGAGTAAAAGTATACCAGGTGATTGAAAGACCAATGGAAACAACCGATGCAAAGGTTATACCATATTTAACAGGGATGGTTTGATATCCTCCGATCCGATCACTATCCTTATCGCGCAATGTTCCAACAAGATTGGTATTCATATCATGAAGTAGGAACACGATAGAGAGAAACCAGATCGAAGGGGGGATATCTATCCAAGAAACACCTACTGAAAAAACCCCAAAGAGAAAAGAGACTGTTGCTAGCAGTCCTCGGTTTACATTACCTAGAATCCCTCGGGATTTCGTCATTTTAGCATAGAAATATACAAGGATAACCGCACACAATGCAAGAAGGAGATTCTCAATACCTAAGAATACTATAGTTAATACTATCCCAATACTTGCAAACAGCGATCCTATTACCATCGCCTCATTTGGATGCATACGTCCGGAGGGTATAGGACGATGGGATTTTTGGATCATATCAAGACGTACATCAAGATAATCTGAAAGATACAGACCTGCAACCCATCCTAGGATAGGTATCGTTAGAACAAGGATCATATGTATCGAGGTTGGAAGACCGCCGATACTTAGACTTGCACCGGTGAGGCTTAACAATCCACACCAGATGACCGTATATGGCCGCCAGGTTTCAATATGAGCAAAAAGTTTTCCTTTGAATCGGGGAAAGAGTGAAACCATATATCCCTGCCACCATATGATACTAAAGTAACATGTTGAATCCTTTTAAAAACTTGTGTTTCATTTGGAAACTACAAAAAAAGCGTTACTTTAAAAAGAGACAGCTGATATACTTCCAATGATACAGATTATAAGGCTTGTGCTTTATGATGAGTTGATTTCATGAAGAAGATAATGGTTGTCGATAATGAACCCGATATTGTTGATCTAACTCGGACCGTACTTGAAATCGGAGGATATGAAGTTGTTCCAGTATATAGTGGTGAAGAGTGCCTCCAAAAACTAGAGAAGGAGAAAGTAGATCTTATCCTTCTTGACATCATGATGCCGGGGATGAGTGGATGGGATGTGTTCAATCGCATTAAGAGAAACAATGAAAACGTCAAAGTCGCTTTTATGAGTGTTCTAGAGATATCGGATAAACGAAAACAAGTATTACTTGAAGAAGGATTGTCAGATTATATTATGAAACCTTTTGACAAAGATACTTTACTAAATAAAGTAGATGCAATCCTTAAAGAACAATAGGTTTTTTGTTCTCAATTACTGACTTTCATTCAATGGTTTTTTTGGTTATAGAAGAACACAATAGTATAGATAGAAAAATCGATAAGAACTGTACAAGAATCTTTATGTAATCGATGTAACAAAGGTTATAATAATTTCTGGTGACGTAAAGTGATCTGTAAAAAATGTAAACGACGCTATGGTGATAAAGGGATTAACTATTGGAGTTGTGAACTAGGAACATGTTGCCTCTGCAATAATCCCAAACAACTCACATTTATCAGAGAATATTAATATTTTAAAAAACCAAAGTATACAAATATAAGTATGTTCTTTCCGCAGTTTATAGCCTGGGGAGGCAAAAAAGAATATGTTATGTAAAGTCTGGGAATTACATTCATTAAGACTTGAGGAACTCTTATTCCGAGGTTTATAAATCGTTGAATCTTTAAAAGGGGAATATCAACCCCTTATCTTTTTTCTCAAAATCATCAATAATCTATTTGTGACCAATAAAAAGGATGATAATTATAGACACATATATAGGCATTTGAAGACTATTCAAAATAGGTGTTACTGGCCAAAAAACATAATTAGTGCCTAGATAAGATGCTATATGATTTTTTGGAAAATGGTTTGCCAAGCCGAGGGGTGGTTACAGCGTACTGGCAATAAGCCTCCCAGCCCATCCTTGTTATGTATGTAAAGTGTATCTTCATTTTTTTCTATGGTATAGTATTACATGAAGATTCATAAAGAAAAGAAATTTTCAGGGAACGATATGATTAACATAAGGATCTAAATCCCAGAATTCAGTTAGCAGGGGATTGCAGATTTTAAGACATAGATCTAGAATAATCAGTTAAGAATAAACCCTCTACAGTAAAATAGATTAGGAGGTACGTTTATAAATGAAAATATATGAAATAGGCGCTAGACCCCTATTTTATAATAGTAATTTTTTCTTATAATTTTTAAGTTCTTGTGGAATTGAGGAATCATCTGGTAGTTGCTTAATAATTTCAATTATGCTAATACTAAGATCATAAAAATGATGAGGGAGCATCCTCATGACTGATATATGTTGATCACGGAAACCAATTTCATAAGCAGATTGATTGTGATTAATATTTCCAAATCCCCTAGCGATATAGCAATCATTATGTCTTTCTAAAATTTTCCATGTTCCATATCCATCTTGAACGGTATTTTTTTCAAAATCAATATTCATATATTATCACCGCTAATTTCTCTTTTTCATTTTCTTATGCCAACATGTGTTCGAATGAGTATGAAAATAACCATTTACTGAATTTTTTAAAATCGTTATCAGCTATATACTCCCCGATCTGCTGCCGTTCATCTTCTGTTAATTCATTACCGTGGGCCTCTAGAAAATACTTCATTCTATTACAAAA
>JARVGL010000063.1 GCA_029762575.1 Thermoplasmatota archaeon
CAAGGGTATCGGATCCTTGTCCTGACCCAATGATCTTTACAAGAGGATGAGTTGTGAACTGAGAAGCTTTCTCTTTCGAACAAAGGACGACTGCGGCAGCACCATCAGTGACCGGAGAACAATCAAGTAGTCCAAGAGGTGATGCTACTGGAGATGCATCCATGACCTGTTCAAGGGTGACCTCTGAGCGATATTGAGCATTAGGATTCATTGCACCATTACGATGGTTTTTTACAGCAACGTGAGCGAGTTGTTCCTTAGTGGTACCATATTCTTTCATATGTCGCGCGGCTATCATCGCATAGAGACCGGGGAAGGTTGCACCAAAGAAAGCTTCCCATTCCTGATCAGCTGCTGTTGCAAGGGTCTCTGTTGCAGCCCCTCCACCAACATCCATCATCTTTTCAACCCCCCCAACGACTACGACATCATTCATCCCTGAAGCTATAGAGAGATATCCTTCTCGAAAAGCAAGTCCTCCACTTGCACAAGCACCTTCTACCCGTGTTGATGGAATATGCAGATGTGAGAATCCTGCGGCATCAGCGACAAGAGCGCCTACATGTTCTTGTCCAACGAACCGACCTGCACTCATAGAGCCAACATACATCGCATCGATATCCTTTCCTTCAACTCCTGAATCAAGGATCGCTTTAGCTCCAGCTTCGGCTATCAACTTTCTAAGGGATTGTTCCCAGAGTTCACCAAATTTAGTTAAACCTATTCCTATAACTACTACATCTCTCATGATATCCTACTCCCAATATAATAGATCGGTCATCTTTGCATATGTTCCATAATCAATATAGCTCTTTTGAGCGACAAGCTGCTGAATCGATGGTGCATTATGTCTAGCGAGATGCTCTATCTCATCTGTAACGGTCATATCGAACCCATCGCTTCCCGCACCTGACCCATAGCTAGTAAGTAATATCCTATCACCGGGTTTTGCTTCATCAAGGACTGCTGCAAGACCAACAAGTGATGCCCCTGAATACGTATTACCGATATAAGGGACAATTAAACCAGTATGTACTTGTTCGTTTGTAAAACCAAGCATCTTAGCAGCTTTCAATGGAAACTTCCCATTTGGCTGATGAAAGATAGCATACGTATAATCACTAGGAGTGGTACCAACCTTTTCCATAAGATTACGAGCGCAACTTGTCACATGTTTGAAATATGCTGGTTCACCAGTGAAACGACCACCATGTTTCGGATATTTGCTCTCTGATCGTCTCCAAAAATCAGGCGTATCTGTTGTATACGAATAAGTATGATTGATGGTAGTAATCACCTTTTCTCTACCGATAATAAATGCAGCTCCTCCAGCAGCTGCAGAGAACTCAAGTGCATCCCCTGGAGCTGCTTGCGCGGTATCTGCACCTATCGCAAGTCCATATCTAATATAGTCGGCTTTGACAAGAGCAGCACAATTTTGAACGCCAGCAGTTCCCGCCTTGCATGCAAACTCATAATCAGCGACCATGAGATCTGGCGTGGCACCAATTGCTTCACCGACAATGGTACCAGTTGGTTTCACGGCATAGGGATGAGATTCACTACCGATATAGATAGCACCAATATCTTGTGGATCGATACTGCAGCGCTTTAAAGCGTATCGAGCTGCTTCAACACTGATTGTTGCAGTATCTTGGTCAACGGATGGAACAGATTTTTCATTTATTCCTAGACCTTTACTGATACGAGAACCATCTTTTCCCCAGATCTTTGCGATTTCGTCTGCCTTAATCCTCAGGCGGGGTATACTTCCACCGTAACTTACGATTCCTACGTCAGCCATAGTTTCCTCACAGAGGCTGAAATAAATAAAAGGTACTTAAAAATGCCGATTTATGATTCGTTATTCATCGAAGATGAGTATACGATTAAAGTGATATCTTCTCGCCCTTCTTTAATGCATCCAATGCAGAATCAGCTATCTTCTGAAGTTTATCTGTATCCATGACCGCTTTTCGAGCTGAAATGTTCTGTTCTTTAAGGATACGTTTCGATTCCTCATACCGTTTCCTTCGTTCATCACGAACCTCAAGGATATGACCGCGCATCTCGATTGCTTTTTCATGATTACGTTGTGCTTCATTACGGGTTTCGATGTATTCCTCGTGTTTCTTGTTGGCTTCAGCGATGTTCACTGAAAGCTCATTGACAATCTTTAGATATTCTTCATGTTTCTTTTGGCTTTCATTATAGAACTTTTGGACTACCTCATGTTCTTCATCTGCTTTTTTGAACAATTCATCAATAGCCTTATCCTTATCACTGATATCGATCTGAAGGGATTGTTGTTTATCCAATTCCTTTTGAAATTTTTGATATTCTTTTTGTTTCTTTCTTATCTTATCAATGAGATCATTCTCATCTTGAGGGTTAAGTATCGTTGTCTCTTGTTGATATTCCATCATTTGAACGTCTGCTTTCAATTCTTCGACACGCAAAGGTAGATTCTTGAATACCTCACCTTTTTTCTTTCTGCGAGCCTCAATAAGTTCTTTTGCCTTTTTCTGGTATTTATTACGGATATCTTTGTGGACACGCATTTGAGCAACAAGTTCATCGCGTTCGACCTTTAGTCGAGCCATGTCCTCACGTAGCTCCTTATGTTTGCCGTTTATCATATCACGTTCGCTGCGAAGTACCTTTGCTAGCTCATTGAGCTCATTTCTTCGATCAAGATATGATTGGAATTTCTTCTCAGCGTTCCGGAGTTGCTCCACTTCTTTTTTATTATCAGACGCTTCTACCATAGTCAACACAACAAATTCTTTTTCGTAAACCTTACTCTTTACTTTATGAAACAACTAAGTGTAACTCTTGTTTACCTTTTCCTGCTATCCATGGAAGGGTGATATCTGCGTACCCGCCAGCAGGGATAACAACATCTTCTACTTTATTCTTTTGCTCACCATTAATATATAAACTTACTTTTACGTTTTTTGCTTGTATATATCCTTTGTTACGTAGTTTAAACGATGTTTGCACTTTTTGAGAGGGTATAAACCGTCGTGGCCAATGATACACGTTATCGATAAGAAGATCCTCAGAACCATCCTTGACGCTTGTAAGAAGATCAAGGGAATAACATGATCTGCGACCTTCAGGGGTGACATACATGGTTACTTGCGTCCAGTCATCTGCATCAATAACATCAGAGGATGACACGATCACAACAACATTTCTTGACTGCCTTGGTGGAATCTCTAGATTATTCCTATCCATCGTTGCCTTCCATTTCCCTTCGTTTTCACTTAGTTCAATATCTAAAAGATAGGAGCGTGTCTTCTTCGTAGGGTTTCTAATCGTTACTTCAAAAATAGCTTGTTCAGTTGGAAGGATCTCCTTTACACGATCCGTACAAATGATCTCAGCAAATCTAGTGGTCAATAGTAGCACCATTAAGAGTATGATAAAGAATAGTACCATTAATAGTATTGCGATTAGTAGATAGGCACCATAGGACCCAAACGCATCCTTCAACCCTATGTTTCCTGCGAGGGAATCAAAATAATCATAGATGTTTTCAAAAACAGTTGCACCAATGATAGTAGAGTTCACCATACCGATTTTTTCAAGTCCCTTCCCCTTTGATTTAACTGTCAACGTAAGAGTATCATCTCGAACATCTGTGTTCTTTGATACATTCATCGTAACATTTACAAATATTGTCTCCTGAAATGCTACATCATTGACCGTTAATGGAGATATGGTAACATTGAAATTCTCTGATGTCGCAGTAAAAATGTATCCATCTGGATAGATACCAGAATTGTTATTTATGACCTCGAAGGTGTATACAACACTAGTTCCATGAACGATCTCTTTTTCATGCGGATTACGAACAATGAAATCGTAGGTGACAGCATCCGGATGAACCTCAGCATACAATGAAAAACTAGTGATACCTGTTAGACCAATGATATCGACTATCGCACGCAATGGTCCTTTTGTATATGCCTCAAGTGTCCTGTCTAGAGAAGTAGCCTTTACGGTTACCGTCTTTTCTCCATTAGCATTAACAGTGAACGAGGTTGGCACGATATCGATTTTCCACTGTTCCTTTTCATCAGATGAAAATGTCGAGTCTCTGACGGATACTGTTATATTATCACTGAGTTCACTTGTGACATTTAACGTATATGTGACAATACCTCCAGGGATAATTTTTCCATTAAATGGTTCAGAAACACCTTTAACGGCGATATGATCGGTCTCAGATATCCTAAAGGATATAAATGATAGATATTGTAGTGAATCGTAATATAATGAAACACTAGGACCTAGCAAAGAAGAACCATTTGTTGAAGAAGAAAGACTGATACGCAGGCCTAGTTTTGTCCCATAATCTAATTCTATTTGGTTAATAATCGTGTCAAAGGTGAATTGATACGCAAGCAGAGATGATTCAAAAAGTTTTGTTTTCGAAAGTGTTTGGGTGCTTTTTGCTAATTCTTGACCATTTGAAAGTAATGTTACTTCAACAGATATAGGGGTTTTGATTAATCGATAATCGGAGTGTTCAATATAAAGAAATGCAGATACATCTGAAATCAACTTATTTCGTGTCAGCACTGGCCCTGACCAGCTTGCGGCCCCACTAGTTAAGGATACGGTGGAGTGTTCAGATGATGCTGGACTTGTTATATCCATTGTTTTATCAGAATGAAGATAATAGGTAAGAAAATCCTCTCTATCAGTATTACCAGCAATAAAGGGGACGGACACTGATGAAGGATGGGACTGAGAACCGTATACCAATGATGTTGATATCAACGAATCGATCACTACTGCTATTTGATCTGTTGTAATATTAAATTCACCAGACATTTCATTCAAAAGATCCAGTAATTCAAGTATCAGTTCCAAATCCTCATTGCCTGAGTTATTGATAAAAGATGTAATAAGCGTTGTAAAAGGATCGATCAACGTACGTAGGATTGAATCATTATCAAAAATCATTTTTGTTAAATGTTTTTCACCAGGTATGAGTTCAACAGCAAACAAGAGACTTGTACCAGGACGTAACTTATAATTAACATCTTTTAATAGAATCGTCATTGGTGATATCTTTTCCTGATATTTACTAGGGATATTAATGGTTTTATTGGTTATCTCAACAGGAAAAAAAGAATTCTCATCCATTGCATATAAGGATACTTTTAGATTGTCGTTCTTATTTATTTTTGATGATAATTTTGACCTTGTAAAAATGTTAAAAGATACATCACCGCTGATATTGACCGTCTCATTACCCATATAGTCATATGCTTGAACAATTCGAAGTGGATTAGGTAGGAGTATCATATATCCATCGAGTAAATCGGAGATATCACCGGGTATGTCACCAAATTCCTCCAAGTTCTCAAAAAGTGATAAAGCCCACATATAAAACCACATGGTTAACTGTTCAGTATCCCCATCAAAAATTTTTGGTGGATAAAAGAGATCAGTGCTGTTCGTTGATGGTAACGTTGACATCAATGGTACATCGAGGGAAGATCTTGGTTGGGTCTCATCAAACATGTCGACAAAGTAAAAGGTTGTCTTTCCTGTAACTGGATCAGCTTGTACTATATACATCGAAAAAGTTGAGAGAAGTAACACTATCAAAACAAATATAGTTGATATGACAGTGGTAAGTCTTTTCTTTGAAAGCATCTCGAAATAACCTCGAGAATAATATCGGTTTAATTAATATATAAATGTTTGTTTACATCGGTTATCAATAACAGAAAACGAAAGAAAAACAATAATATTCAACTTTTCCATTATGCTAATCGAAGTCATTGTATTTTTGATCCGATAAATCGTATTGATACTTATATCGAACCATAAACTAAATTAAGTTTGAAAAAACATAAATATTGATAGGTACTTAGTCTAATGTTTAATAAAAAAATGGAAAGAGATGGACCAACAGGATGGATGTACATAAAAGAATAATCTGGACACTATTGTTCTTACTTCTTATATCATCACAAGGAAGTAGAATTGTGGATGCCTCCAAAACTATGGTTATCGAGGTCGATCAAACGACCATATTCTCAGGAGATGTATTCTCAGTAAGTATCTATGATCCAACAATACACAATGAAACACCGTATCTGACAAATGTTATTTTCATCTTTAATGATGAAACCTATCATATACCACTAGACGATGAAAGTGGAGAGATACTGATAAAAGCACCCTCAGTTCTAGTTAACACAACGTTTGTCATTGAAGCATATAAGGAAGGATATGATTTAGCGAACACAACAATAGATATATTAGCTAGAGAACCTGAACCATCCTATGATTTACATATAACATTATTGAATGATGAACAGACGATCAAAAGTTTTCAAGAATTCACTATCCTCGTCACAGATCTCTATGGAAATCCTATCCAAGGAGCAACGGTCCATGCACAAGGACCTAACCAGAAGGAACAATTCTTTATTACTGATATAAATGGAACAGCGACACTAACCGCACCAAATTATAATGAAATAACACTTATCACAAACAAAACCGGATATGAGCAAGGACAATTGGTCATAAGCGTGACAACACAACCCACCATCACAGACGAATTACTTAATCACCCCTATACACCAATCGCTCTCGCAGTATTGATCCTTATCACAGTCATCATCTATGTTGCAAGAAAGAACAAAATGAAAAATGAAATAAAATTCGATAAATATTCACAAGACGATCAAAAAAGAATGAACCAGGATAACACGTCTCATACATCGAAAAAACCGATATCGCCATCGAATAAAAAAAATAATGACAAAACACTACTACATGAACGTAAAGACCCGAAAATCGAAGAGATCCAGATACCCGTAGATAACAGATCAAAAGAGACAATTACTATTGGGGAACAAACAAATAAAAAAGAACCTAGCACTTTTGAAACACATCGTTGGTTTGAAAAGACTTCCGAGGTGGAAAAAAAGGTCGACACACTTAAAGAACCTAAAGTAGAAGAGAATACTGAAAAATGGTTCGTAGGAACAGATACTCTCCGAAGAAGAATTGACGAAACCCTTCAAGAAAAGGATAAAAAACAACCGAAAAAACGCTATGGTTCACCCTAAATTACTCCCTTATTTCACCAATAGAGAAGCAGTTATATATTGCTTACCAAATCACTTTTGCAATCATGTCAGCAAAAAATCGTTTAATCACAGATTTCTATGAACTTAGAGTACATCAACTAATGGATAAACGTATCTGGGATCTTCCGCTTATTGAGCAGAAAGCAGATATAGATTATGTTCTCTCCATCTTAGGGGGTAGAAACCATATATGGGTTGTGAACGATAAAAATGATAATATCCTTGTCGGAGTCATAACAGAACATGATGTACTTTCGATACTTGCACCTAAGAGCTTTCCCTCATATGTCTTTGGTATGCCCGATATCCGATCGATCAAACATGGAACAGCAAAAACTGCATCTGAGATCATGTGTCAAAAAATCATCGACTGTGACGCAGATGAAAAGATCATAGATGCATTGATGCGGATGGTGAAATACAGACTGCGACGACT
>JARVGL010000064.1 GCA_029762575.1 Thermoplasmatota archaeon
ACCTTGATAGTTGCACTCTCTACATACCTCTCGATACCCTGTAAGGGCACCAACATACAGAGCACCTTGACGTATCCTTCTACTACCACATCGTGGGCATGCATAGATGACCAATTTGATCCGCTCCTCATCTATCAAAGTATTCACAGGTTATAAATTTTGTCAAAAGACTAAGCAACCATAGTTGATACAATTATATATGGCATCACTTGAAAAAACCAATAGTTAAGTATACATCTCCGAATCATATTGTCGATAGAGATGATGGTGACCCTTATGACGAGGAATGCTACCAAGTGTTTATGGTTTTTCGTAGTTCTCTTCATTCTACTTATAAACGTCTTTCCTGGATGCATCGGAGATGAATGGAGTCCAGTATATGGCAAATCATATACCGTGAGTGTGACTAAGGTCATCGATGGCGACACTATCCGTGTAATACTCCCCGATGGAAATGAGGAAGTGATACGTTTTCTTGGGATAGACACCCCTGAGTTATCTATTGAATCTACTAACCCCTATGTTTTTGGGAATAGTACCGATATGGACTGTCTAATATCATATGGTTTTTTGGCAAAAGACTATGTGACCGATACAATACTAAAGAAGGATATCCAAATTGAGTTTGACGTCTCTGCTGGTTTCAAAGACCGTTATGATCGATGGTTAAGCTATATAGTGCTAATTGATGGAACAGATCTCTGTGAAATCCTTCTTTCCAAAGGATATGCGCGAGTATATACCCTAGAATCGTTTTCAAAAAAACAAACATATCTATTCATTGAACAATCCGCTAAGCAACACAACAGAGGACTTTGGGAGTGCATGAATACGGGCTGAAACGTTTTCTTGGTCGTATGAAACAATCGATGCTTACCGTGATGATATGTTAATTATCAATAAAGAAGATGGTTAGATCGATCAATCTTTGTAAAGAACAAAGAGACAACAAATCAATCTCAACAATAAATGTGAAAAGCACGTTATCGTTTTCCAATTTTCCAAGTTTAAGGACGGCAAAAACTATTTATCTGTGTTCATCTAAAATAGTATGTGATGAGGGAGAATACCATGAGAGCCATCGTTAAAGAGGATATCACTCTAGGAGACAATCGCGCATTACTAGAGATAGAATTAGAGGCCATGGAACGAATCTATGAATTAGCATTTGCACATAACATCATTTCACTCTACGAATATGAACAATATACGAATTTTTTCACCGTTCTTCACAAGGAAGCAGTGCCATCGTCTTTAGATATTACCCCACGTAACAAAAAGACATCGAAGAAAGACCATACGGTGTTTGTTACAATTCCAAAGGATACTGAATCATTTCTTTCCAAATCAATCTTATTACCTCCAGATATCTCAGATAAACGGAAAATTCAGATGATGAGACTTGCACATCATCATCGTATTCTCCCTGATAAAGAATATCAGAAGATCATGGATTTTGAGTGCTTACAATCCTGTATGAACTGTGGCGCAGAGATAGCAGAAACAAAACGCTATTGCCCATATTGCGGTACAATGATATAGGATCAAATACGTCGTTGTGTTGTATCATCGATAGAACCATCGTTGAAAAAGAGAAGGAGAAATCTTCTTGATGATCCATATGATACCGCTCATCGCAAAAATCGTCAACACGACCCTGCCCACTAGAATCCCAACAAGTGATGCACCAATGGTCATCATCAACAAGGTATCCTCAATTAGACTATGGGAAAGCCCCATGAGTGAGACCGAGAGAAACGCATCCTTAGGCGTTAGTCTCCCAGATCGTGCTTCTTTGATGATGAGCCCCCCGCCATAAGATATCCCTAATGTGATACCAATAATCGTTAAGGGACCTGCTTCCTTGCTCATCCCTAATCTTTCCAAACCTGGCTCAAAGATTTTATTGATTTTTTTGATAACACCAATATGTTCAAGTGTTCGCAGTAACAAAAGCAAGGAAAACACAATAACAAAGATAATTAGATAATTCTTCAACTGACCCAGTATCCATCCAAGAAGCGTAGTATTCATTGTTTCAGGTTGCCATACCATTACCGATGGGTCTTGCAAGAACCCAGAGAGTGCTATGACTCTGAAAAGGATCATTCCAAATACAAATGCACAACTGATACGAAGCAATAGCGTGAACCAGATACGCACCCCTGCTTTTCGTGCAATCGTCACCTCTATAGGAAGACTATGAGCTACAAGAATCATTGTTGCTAATACCGTGACCTGAGCAATCGTAAACGTCATCTGAGAGGAAAGTGTGATAAAGACAAGGAGGCCACCGTAGATGTTGGTTATCATTGCTGTTGCCCATACAAGCCCGGTCTCACCAGGGAGCCCAACAAACTGCATAACAGGAGAAAGCTGGGTTCCTATCACGGTTATCAGACCGGTCATTTCAAAGAGTTTAACGATGATGCTGACCGGTATCATTATTTTAAGAAGCATCATTGTGGTCGATATGGCATCTTTACCTGTCTCCCAAAGTATCGACCTGATCGGATTCATGATATCCTCTCTTCAAAATGGTTTTTTATTGGTGTACCCTCTTTTTTTGAGAGACAGTAGATACCAATAAACAACAGGACCATACCAAGAATCTGTAAGAGTGTTATATCCTCCTTAAGTATGAAAAAGCCAATAGCTGCAGCAAATACCGGCGCAGCTAACTCTAATCCTGAGACATGAGCTGCTTTCAATCGCCTAAGACCTGCATAATACCCGATTGTTCCACAAGCAACGATGAGGCCAACAAGGATTTGATATATATTAAGTGAAAGATCGATAAAAGGTATGAGAAACACAAACACAAAGGATGCAAAAGCAAATCGATACAACGTGATGGTGGCTGCATCAAGATGTATGAGATATTTTCTTGTGACAAGGGCAGTTGTCGCCCAGGTAATCGTAGCAAAAAGCACGAGAACGTCGCCTATGCTACCAAAGTTGAATTGAACAAGGTTATCAATGGTCTTGGTCGTAACAAACATCGCAGACATCATCAAAAATAAGATACCTAGATAATCGGATCCTTGTATCCTATCTTTTTTTAAGATAACATAGCCGATAAGGATGATGAAAACCGGTTGAAGATGCCCAAGTAATACCGCATTGACAACGGGGACGACCCCAATAGCATAATAATAGATGAGATCAGCAACCAATGTTCCCATGAGCGCAATATAGCCTAGAGCTGTAAACGTCTGTTTATCTCTGATGATCAATGGTTTTCTTGCTATAACGATTAAAAGAAAGGTAAAGAGAGTTATGACAAAGGCTCGTATCATCGAGGTTTCAACGAATCCCGATCCTCTGTAGGCTAGTTTTGTGATGACTGGTTCCATAGCCCACATCAAAGCAGCAAATAAAACAGCGATGATACCGATTGTTTTCTGCTTCATGTGACGAAACGGTAAAAGCTGTGTTGATTTAAAACCATATCCTGTTCATTGATTCATTGGTCCATCAGGGTAATGTTGGCTCTATGATCTCAAGGCGTCATGATGGCACTGTTCACAAAATAGGGGAAATCAAATGTTGTTTGTTCCCCCGCTTTTTTTCCAGGGATAGGCATCAACCGTGCTGATAAAGGTTTTTGTAGTTTGATGGAAAGAAAAGCTACATCAAGAAGGATGGCGTACAATGATTCAACAGTGATATCCCCCGGAAGTGGGATAGTGTCAAGTCCTGTACCACATACCGATGAATAGAGTAATAGTTTTGTTATGCTTAGATATCCTTCGGTGTTACGGGTTGCAAGTCCATGGTCTTCCAGAACAGGTAACATCAATCCACAATACCCAGTTTTTTTCACAGGGATATCTTGGAGGGTTCCAGTAACAATTTTTGCTATCGAAAGGGTCCCTGGTCCTCCAAAGACCCCAAGATTAAGGTGTTCAAAACCATAGGCGATACTTTCCTTTCTACCCACACCACTACTTATGGATACATCGCTACCGCAAAAGGAGAGCTTATGTTTCCTAGCGCTCTTTAAAGCGATATGCTCCACGGATTTATATGTCTCTTCAAAAAGGAGTTTAAGATGATGCTGGGCAGTTCGTATGTTTTTAGCTTGTTCAAAAGCCGTATACAGGAGATCACTATTCTCAAGGCCGATGCCAAATGATGCTATCCCCTCATGATAGGATGCAGGGTAGAACGGTGTCAGGGGTTTAACATTGCAGAGTGCAGCAAAACGAAGATTTGCAAAACCATTGGGTGTAACGATGGAGAGTTGTTTGATCAATTTTGCAGTCTCCCACGCAGCCTCATATGAGACATGGTGTGAATCACAGATCTGTGTGGTACAAAAACCATTAGGTGCGTTAGTGATGATATGAGGTAGCCATCTTATCTTTTCAGGAGTCTTAACTGGTCCAAGATTGAAATAATCGATATGATGCGCTTGTGTCCATTGATAGAAGCATTCCGCCACCTTTGATAACTCTGATTCTTTCTTGATATAGGAATCCCAGGGTTCTGTACTCATACGGATAGTTTGAACATCATAGGATTGATCCTCAAAATCTTGCTTGATCTGAGATGTTTTCCGGGCAAGAGAAGCGAATCGTTCTTCAGAAAAGCCCTCTTCAAAAGGAAAACCTGTTGTGATTGTTCGAATCTTCATATAAACGCCTCAAGAGACTAGACATGATACAAGTAATAAAAAAACATGTTTAAAAAAAAGGGTCTTACTAACATCATATAACAAGGACTAGATATCCTTTCTCTTATTATCCTGCAACGTGTCCCCGCCAAGATGTTTTCTGATGAGTGCTTTCATCGTTCCTGATGTCCCAAGAGTCTTGATCTCGACGTTTTTATCCTTTATCATTGATATCGATGAAAGAAGCTTGGTGGTGCGCATCTTTTCAATATGGAAACATCTCACGATCCCTTTAGTATCCTTGAAACGAGTTAAAAAGATACCATAGGTGTTACAAGGAACACCATATATATGCTCACAATGTCGTTGTAAACAATAGATCATGTCTTTCCTTGAAATATTGAATGGTTCAGGAGAAATAGGGGTGATGACAAATGCAATATATCGATAGCGATGATTTAAAGAACGGGATATGATTTTCAACCCCCACGTAGAAAGGGTACTTTATTCAGATTCGATCCGGGGTGCAAGAAGATAGGTGACATGACCTTTCGTATCAGCAATATCAAACTCTACTCGGGTTGGATTATCGTTTCCAAGATAGATCGTTATCGGGTCATCTCCTTTTACTGGTTTTATCATATTGCTGAAATAATCAATGGAAAAAAGACTCTTATATTTCCCATTCGCGGAGAGATCCACAAGGATATCCTTTGGAAGAGTCAAGTTGACTGTATCGGTATCTCCTTCTGCGAACAACTCAAAAGTGTCTTTGCTCATCATTAATGAGAGATGATCGGACACTGCTTCAGATGCTCGAACCCCTTGAAGGATCTCTGAAGATTTCAACACTACTTTTCCAGGAAGATCTAAACTAGGCATCTTTGGATCGGGCA
The DNA here is from genome assembly GCA_029762575.1 of Thermoplasmatota archaeon. GTDB lineage: Archaea > Thermoplasmatota > E2 > DHVEG-1 > DHVEG-1 > EX4572-165. The sequence continues at coordinate 5,515 of JARVGL010000064.1, forward strand.
TACCTGCTGTATCGATCAACGCCATTTTTCGTACAAGGTTACCTATCGTGATGATCAAGCGATTGGCTTTTTCATCAAACTCCAATGAAACGGTGCTACCACTTGTTGCAAGCCGCATGATACTAGAGAATTTATCCATATCAATACCCATCTCCATATCACTCGCATTATATTCCTCAAAAGCCTCATTGCTTAAACTCAGATCAATCATTGCAACATGGGCAGGATCAACTGCTCGTAATGAAACACCATCAGATTTTATATTCAACTTAACCTCATTTACCAAAGGCGACGTTACATCGATTATTCCTTTTAGGATTTCTGCTTTCACTTTTGCATTAAACATCTTTCCGGCCTCCCCAAGGGCACATACTGATAACTGTTAGCAAAAAAATGAATAGAATGACGGTTTATAATTATATTGGTAAATTTCAACTTTCCCGCTCCATCCAATCAATTGTTCACCTTATATTTTCACCGGATCATTGATTAATCTTCTCTCCATTTATAACCACAGCTGGTACACGTGTAGAACCGACTCTCCGGTTCATCACTACCACGCATCTGTCGTAAAATCCAATATGCTTCATTATGTGCACATTTAGGACAGACCACCTTTGTCTTTGGAAGAACATTTGTAGCTTCTTTGTTCTCAATGACCGTCATTTCCTTTGTCTTTCGTTTACTGACTACAACCATAGCTTTCTTTTTCTTTTCCGTATAACCACATTTCTTACAAACACTCTGATCTTTCTGTGGATACATAAGTCCCTTACATTTTGGACAGAACATCATGATCTCCTCCTAAGCACATCATTGATAATCTTATGATGATCAAATGCAAGAGCAGGTAAGCTCTTATAATTAAAAAACTGTGCCATCGCAGCATCATCCCCCCCACAGGGTGTCCCACGAATCCGTTCAACTAAGTAGACGATAGAGACTGTATGCCCCCGAGGATCCCTATTTGGATCAGAATAGACCCCAACAAGCTCTTCAATTCTTACTATCAAACCAGTTTCCTCTTTCATCTCCCGCAGTATAGCCTGTTCCGTTGTCTCTCCATACTCCACAAAACCACCTGGAAGCGCCCATACCCCTTTATATGGATCATGTTTTCTTTGAATCAACAACAATTCATTCTCTTCCAACAGCACTCCATCAACAGTAAGCTTGGGTGACCGGTAATGAGTCATAACACCCTCAAAACAAAGAATGGTATTTAATGTTTAAGAGAAAAAGAAAGAAAGAATCATGCTATCCATCACTAACCAATCCTTTTATAAATCCAATAGATAGCAACATCCGGAGCATCATAGAGATCTATGTCTGTCTTAACGATTGCCAAAACGAAGGTAGTGATCTCTCTAGCTCCATTTTCCAGACGTCAAACACCAATTCATCTGTATCTACAGGAGGTTGATCAAATAGACTAAGGCTTACGATATCTTGTTCATGCATCCCTTGTATTTTTTCCACGTTCTCATCCCATTCCATTAAAGTGGAATTGATGTAATGGACATAGCTCTTTATCAATGTTTTTTTTAGGTGGTTGTGTAAGCGGATATGTAGATGCCTCAAACAATATCGTTCATCCGCAGCAAACCTAAAAAACAAGAACGATATTCCCCTTAGCGCATCGGGCCCGTGGTCTAGGAGGTTATGACGTCGCCTTGACATGGCGGAGGTCGCCGGTTCAAATCCGGCCGAGCCCACTGAACAACATTTTTTACCAATGTTTGCCAGTAAGACTTATAAATAGTAAGCATATACGCTATCAAACCTCAATTACAATCATTAATTGATTGTGTCTGATAAAAGGGGTAAAAATATATTAAGACCATATTGAAACCAGAAATGGAGGTAGAAAGATTATGGCAGATAAACCACACATGAACTTAGTAGTTATTGGTCACGTCGATCACGGGAAATCAACGCTTGTTGGGCGTATTCTTCTTGACACTGGC
>JARVGL010000065.1 GCA_029762575.1 Thermoplasmatota archaeon
CAGAGGTCATTATGTATCTGTCCACCAATGTTAATGATCATAGCTATCAAGAATAAGAGAAACGCATCGGAGAGGTCAAGCAAGGCTCCTTTTACACTAAGAGCACCAATGATAGGGGTTACTGATGTTCCAAGTTGTTGGACTCGGATAAGGACAGCAAATTCTCTTAGCGTTTCTTTGAAGCTCATAGAATAGGATTATTTCTCAATATTATAAATATTCGTTTTCTATAAAGAGAGAAGTCAAGTTTTAAAAATCATTAAAAAATTTTCTTTTTTTGATAAATATTAAATATAATAATGTTAAATATATATTATTGAAGAGGTGAATCGATAGTGAAAACAATGTTTGAAATTGTATATGATGAGATAGTGACCCCTCTTATGAATCAAGGATTCTCCGATGATGAGATCATTGATTTCATGGTGCAACAAGACCTATCTAGAGAGGTTGCTTGGATGCTAATGACCCCTACAGTATTTAAAAAGCAGCGTTGTAAGAAAAAGATCATCCTCCCTATTGTTTTCGAAAACATCTTATGTTTTCCACCTGGATCACATCCTCCATCACTTCAAGATGCCACAGGATATGGTCCTTTCAATAAGGGTAGTGGTACTCTTTCAGTTTAAGAGAATATCTCTATCTCGTCATCGTATCCTCCATATGTAATTCTTAGGGATATCTGAGAATGACAATTTTAGTATACACGAGTGCTTTGAAGATCATAACAGATGATATCCGAAAAGAATAGAAAAAGTATACCGTAAAGGTACACAGATCGTCGAGAGCATTCCTACAAGAGTATATACCGCTTCACTAATGATCAAAGTATCATAGTACCATCAGGATCCAAATCTCCTTCCTTGTAGAGTGACCAGAACATATGGTATTTACTTGCAATGTCTTTGGGTGAGACAAATATTTTGATATCTCGGAAATATGGGTAGTGTTCTTTCTCGACAAGCCGATGGACCTCCCATTCCACATCCCAACGAGTATTTGGAGACCAATCACCCATTAATTGAGTGAATTCATCTGTAAGATTCTGGTCATAGACATATCCTGTTATCGGTGGTGTATCAATAAGCGAGATGTTTTTTTCAATAAGCTTAGCACGTATCTCGTCCCATTGGTCTCCATAGTTTAAATAATACGCTTCCTCAACCTCAAGAGCCGTTCGACCCCATCCGCCAAAATGCAGGTTTTCCCAATCATTCTGATCATAAGGGGGGCCATTGCTCCCGTCAGAGTAATCAAGGACATCATTTCGGTAGATGTATGCATAGTTCATCACACTATGATACTTTCCCCAAGTCTCCCGAAATTCTTTTCCCTGGAGGATATCAAATGCGTTGCCTCCAAGATTATACTCCGCCGTATCTACCCCTCCAAAGTAATCACTGACAAGACCTCCGAAATGACCGAGTTCATGCAGCAAGGATCCAGCAACCGCGACCCGAATACCACGAGGTGTGGGAAGTTGCCCATACCCTAGATAACGGTACAGTAAGTTTTTTGCTGAAAAAATAGTGAATGGTGTGGTCCACACACTGATTGCATCATAAACATTCCCTTGTGCAGGATGTTGATAACCACCCTTGTGTCCAAGGAGACAATAGATAAATGTTCCTTTTCGTTCATCAGGGAAATCGTTATTGTAATATTGAAGTATCATCCCAGAATCCTGAGAGAGTTGCTCATAATGTTTGAGTGACTGTCCGCCACCATTAGATGGGCTGTTCGGCCATCCATCATCAAAGAATGCTTTGATGTTATGCTGTGCGTATCTCTCAATGAGACCTTGTTTACTCTCTTCATAGAACACATGTTCCGGGTCATTGATGCCTGTTGCTTCCATATGATCTACTTCTACATAGATATTTTCGATGAAGGGATCAGCGTAATATTTCGCGAATTGGCACTCATGGTAATTGGTAATACTATCCATATCAGGGTCTAGATTCATATGATCATCCCAGATATATGGGTGATACCCCCATTTCCATTCCCAAAAAAGAGGCGCACCATCATTATCGGGATCAATTGATACATCATCGACGGTTCCATCCGTTTTCAGGATGTTTGTCTCCATCCAATAGGGTATATGATCATTATCGTAATCAGTTTGATACAGATTGAACCAGATCTCGAAGGCATCTCCAAGATAATACCCATATCCATCAGCATCTCGAAATGAATCATCGCCGCACCATCGTCCAGTCCGATAGCAATAGGTCACGGTGAATGAATCCTTCTCCACATCACGTGTTCGTAAACCAAATAAACCAGTTTTTTCCCGCTCAATGATTGTTAGGGTCACCTGTGATGTTTCTTGTTCCTGTTCCGCGGTTCTCATCACTTTGTTCTCTTGAAAGATAGTATCCCATGTGGTGAATAAGACTTCGCTCATCTTGTTATGCTGTCCAATATCCTTGCTAACATATTCCATCCCATCCATCGTAGAAATATAATAGAATTCGGGAGTTTGCTTCCATGAAAGTCCAGGTTTTAATAAACGGTCCAAAAGACCTCGATGCCGGATACGTAAGACTTCAAGAACAAGTGCTTGGTTTTCATATGGTGCAATACGGTTATCAACAATTTCTATTTGATCCAGTAATCCTTCTTCTTTTAGTTCTTCATAGGTTTTTGTTAACAGTTGAGTGAGAGGAGGACTTGGTGTAGGCTCCTCTTTGGTTTTATGTTCTTGAGTATCTGGATATAACAGCATGAATAGTATACCACTTGTTACTAGGATGACACAGATGCCGATTACGACACTTACCTTCATCATCTTTTTCCTTTTTCGCAATTCCATCTTCTCTTACCTCCCGTTTTAATATCCTTTATTATTTCGATTGTCTATTTGAATCAGGTATATCATCTCTCATTGTCTATTCCTCCAATCGAACGTTTGGACAATAAAGACTATAATATAATATATACTTTAATAATATTCTTATATTTGATATTTTTATTTTAATTCGAGAAAAAAGATGATTATATGATGAATAAAGGAATTGTATTTGGCTCTTTTTTCTTTCTTGATGGTGCTTCTGATCTTGTACTCTACGTTTGTAATTCTATCCACAAAAATATTAATAGTTTGGGAATTTATAACAGATATCACAATAATTGTTCTGAGGTTGAATATGAAAAAATCAATAGGTATGATCGGTATAGTCCTCTTGATGTGTTTTTCTCTAAGTATGACTGGTTGTGTCGAGCAGTTGACCCGTGAGGAATCAATCCCTGATGACGCAGTAAAGATGTCCCCCGAGACCGATCCGTTTCCACCTATAGTGCATTCTGATGAATGGATGCAACCGGTCCCTATGGCTGGCCCGATCAATACTGCAGGGGCAGAAGATGCTCCGGTGATAACCCCTGATGGGAACACGTTCATCTTTTTCTTTACTCCTGATGTCAGTATCCCTGCTAATGAACAGCTCACCGATGGTGTCACTGGTATCTGGTGGTCTAAGAAGACCAATGGTATCTGGTCTGAACCTGAACGAGTACTTCTCACTAATTCAATAGCATTGGATGGTCCTCTCTGCATCCATGACAATACCCTTTGGTTCTGTTCAGCACGAGTCGGGAATTATCGAGATCTTGATATCTATACAGCTGAACTTGTTAATGGGAAATGGAAGAACTGGCAGAATACTGGTGAACTCTTAAATGAGGTCTATGAGGTTGGAGAATTATATCTGACCGCTGATGGGAACACGATGTATTTTGATTCCTCTCGAGCAGGTGGTTATGGTAAAAAGGATATCTGGATGATCGAAAAAGACAATGATATCTGGTCTGAACCAGTGAACCTTGGCCCATCCATCAATGATGAGAACGAGCAAGGATGGCTCTATGTCACCCCCGATGGAATAGAACTCTGGTATGGATCCCCTGGAGGCATCTATCGAAGTATGAAGAATGGTTCAAATTGGGATGAACCTGAACTTATTGTCTCGAATTTTGTAGGTGACCCAGCAATGGATAATGAAGGTAATCTCTATTTCACCCATCATTATTTCTCCGAGGAAGGAACTCATATCGAAGCAGATATCTATGTAGCCTATCACACGTAGCTACTCATGTGACAACATCATATCTCTATAGTGTAAAAGGACCATGTATGATCCCGGGATCATATACCGCGGTCAATACATTGGTTCCTTCAGATCATTTTTCAAAGAGCTCTTAAGATATCGATAGTTAACAGTACAAATAGAAGGATATAGACGGGATTTGTAAGTTATCGGCTAAAACATACTCTATTTTTCACTGACAAGATCAAGATACATCGAGCAAACGGCGCTATCATTCTATCCTATCGATGGTAGTTCAGGATATGTATATGGTTCCAATACCTCTGGGTGATTTCGTTCTTGGGTAGTGCTTGTTATTCTTTTTGATATGGTATAGGCTTGCATCTCTTCTTCTGGATATGGTTGTAAGAGATGTTGTATCTTTGTATCGGTCAACTCTTTATCAAGCCATGTCATCTCTACATCTTTAGGTAGTATCACTGGCATTCGTTTCTTCTTATTATGTATCTTAGCCATCAAAGGATTTGCATCACAGGTGATGACACTAAACGTTCTGATATCTTCTTTAGTCTCTGGGTTCTTCCATATGTCCCAGATACCTGCGATACTGAATATCTCATGATGCTTCAAATGGATATAATAAGGGTAGTTCTTCCCCTGGTACCCTCGCCATTCGAAGAACCCATCTGCAGGGATAAGACAGCGTCTCTTTTTTATAGCCGTACGAAAACTAGGTTTTTCAAACAAGGTCTCTGACCGAGCGTTCATCGTCTGCAGACGTAACCTTTCTGCATCCTCGGTTGTCTTCACCCAATAAGGTATCAACCCCCAATACATTAGATGGAACTCATCCTTATCGATATCCGCAAGGACCGGATAAGCAGGGAGACTGAATGCGTTCACATAATATGATGGCTGTATCTCCCAGGTTGAAGGGAACCGTGCAGCATAGCGAACCTGAATGGTATCTGGTTCCAGTAAGGTTAGACTATAACACATGGTATTCTCCTTTTGTCGTTTGATAGGATAGATCTATTGAATATATGTTTCTTTTGAGTCGTATAACAAGTCGTATCTCATTGAAATGTTGAATGAACTCATCTGTAGATTTTTTTTTCCTAGTTATAATGACATACTAAAGAGAAATGATCGTCCTATAAAAATTGGCCCTAGTTGAAATACGGTTATTGTATCAGATATATCAGATTCTAACTCTGTACAACTCGCTGTCGCCGTGAGTCTAAGATATCCAACATCAAAAGGTAGATGTACTGAAAAAATAGTGGATAGGTCTGGAGTGAATTCTTCGCTAACATCTGAGTGGGTAAAGACGATCTCGTCATCTTCTGTTCGAGTAACACTAAATGACCAAGAAACATCAGAAAATGTATCATCTCCTGTATTGGTCATTACAAAACCAACTCTACTGATACCAATGAGTAGACTTGAACCAAATGCAGCTATGTGAATCTCTTCATTTGATACTATTTCTTTTTCAGTTTCATTGATCGCCTCTGAAGAAACACTAATAGTGAAAAACAACATGACCACTATCATCGAAATCATTTTTTTCATATTTTTTCCTCCAGTATATAAAACTAAGATTTGTTAATAAATATTTTGCCTTTTATTTATAACGTTTATTCTATTAAAGATTTAAAATATCGGTTTAACTTATTTTTTTCATTAAATATTGGATCTTCTTTCTCAAAATATTTCTATATCAATCTATTTTTAGAAAAAATTGTCTCTTTGGTGGCAAAGAAAAAAATCCTTTGAGAATTTAAATAACTTTAACGTAAGATTATCAGATCTTATGCAGGGTCAATAGAACACTGTTATACAGAAGAGTCATCGTTGTATCATTATCTAAGAAATCAAAGCTATAGTCACCGGAAAAGGAGTATCCCTCAGCTTCATCTACGAAACTCATAGTAAGTGTATCATCATGAGTAACCCACGTACCTGATCTATTGATATCACCAGTCATGTTGACGGATCCATCATTGTTGAATTCAAAACTGATCTCTAGTCCAATGAATGGGTCGGATATCCATGAACCAAAGAATCTATGATTCATAGGTGAACCAATAGGATCAGTATCGATACAGCCTATCATTACAAACACACTTAGAAGAACCGAACAGAAAACGATGTTTCTATATGCCTTTATTTCCATGATATATCCTTTTCCTTTTTCCTTTTTCCTTTGATTATGTGACCGGTCTAACGGTCACCGTCCAGTCTCTAAAGTATTCTTCTGCGAATGTTCTGATTGCTTTTTCAGTATCTAGTATTTCTTTGGGTGTAGAGATCGAGTCTAGATAACATCCTCCACATTTGTCTGTATAAAATGTTTCTTTGAAAAGTCCAAGGATTGTTCCATGATTACCTTCAAAATGATTCGTTCCACCGAAATTATCATAATCACTAAGATATCGTCCATGACCGGGGTAATAATCAGGGTCACCAATGATCAAAAGTTCGTTATCTACGAATTGTACCCATGGTTCATTTCCCCAGTCTTCACCTTGTTCGGTAAATTCTTTTTCCCATGCATATGGCCTTGGATCATTTCCATTAAAATGGATTGTTAATTCATAATATCTGACATATGGTTCTGGGCTCCATGCGATATATGCTCCTGCAGAATAGTATATTTCTTCCTCATCATCAGATAATATAGATCTGTCATGGACTTGCAGGGGAACCTCAAACGTTATAACCGCTGAACTATTATTTGCCCCTGAATTGCTTCCTCCCGTTCCTCCAGATCCTGTACCTCCGCCAGGTGTATAACTACAGATCATGTATTGACTGAAATGATATATTTTTCCACTGATAATGTTATAATCTGGGTCTGCTACACAGCTGTCAATCTCTGTAAGATAATCGTTTTCAAATAGATAGATGCGTAAATCTTCTTCATTTACGCTAGTGGGAACATCAGTATCATCGTATACGATCTGAAGGTTCACTGCTTTGTTAAACTGTGTTCCATCTGGCCCAAACTTATAACCAACAACAAACTGTGCACCATCTATCTGTGGAAATGTCTCAACTGTTTTAACAGTGAGCATTGTCTCTTGATCAAGCGTCTGTTCATCATAGGTTAAGAGGATCTCGCTGTTAGGTGACATATATGATCCCCTGTATTCATTGATGCTGAATTCTTCATTTAATATGGTACCCATATATCTAGTATCATTCCCAGTATCATCAGTTTTAGCTGGTGATCCGTTTTCATTTGTATCGGTACATCCACTGAATGCAAGGATAAGAAGTAGAAATATGATAAGAATAGATATGATTTTATTTTTCATGGTTCACTCCTCCTAGTTTTAGTATGTGTAACGGAATGATTTTTTCTTTTATCTTTTT
>JARVGL010000066.1 GCA_029762575.1 Thermoplasmatota archaeon
GGCATGACCGAATTTATGAGGGCGTGCCGAGGAAGCGAAGCGGAAGGGGTCATAGGGGCTTTTGCCCCTATTTCACAATCTTTTAATTGATACGTGCTCTTGTATCTGGGGGAATATTCATTGCGGAATAGATGGATTTGTAGGAAATGTGGCCATCTCCAACGGGAGGATTATTCGATGTTTCGTCGTTGTTCACACTGTGGTAGCCTTGATATTGAGAGAATTCAACTAACGGATGAGCAGATCCGTTCCAAGGAACACCCACTTCTTGCAACGATTCACTAGTATACATCTATTGATTGTAGATGGTTGCGTGGGTCCAATCATCCTTTTTGGCAATCACTGCGACATCAGCGAATCGTTTGAGCATGTCAATGCCATCAAGACATTCCGCCTCTGTGATGTGGCCGCCGCTTTGGACAAGGATGCCGCCATTGGGTGCTTTAAGATGGAAATACCAGAGTCCGTCATCCATGGATCGGTAATATTCTATGATCGTTAGCATTTCTTTATCCTCCATGTTATTCTATGGATTCTGATACACTCTTTTTTTAATAACCCTTTGCAAATAAAATATGGAGGTCTATACAGACCTTGTAGACCTCTCTCTGGTATGTAATACTGTAGGGTATATAGAGGTCTATAAAGATTATGTTGGATTCATTTATAGGAATCTTCTTTATTTTTCAGCTATTGGAGGATAACGGACTTCCCTCGAGATGGATATTTTTTTTAACCCACCTTATCCTCCTCCCCGAACCTTTCATATACATAGAGGTATAGGAAACTATCATCATCTATATATTCTACTAACATAAGGTACTAATTATAAAAGATGGATATAGATTTAAAAGTTGGAGAGGCTGGTTATCAGGTTAGATTTTTTTCTTCCCTTATCCCTCTCCACTTCTTCTCCACATTCCTCTATCAAACGATTTGATCATGATCTTCCTCATATTTCTCTCATTATGTCATTTTTACGTATACTGTTTATATATTCATAACCATTAAATATACTGTTTGATAATTACAATCATACGATATTATCAAAAAGAGTAGAAGGTAACAATCATGAAGAAACTATGTTTATGTCTCATACTTTGTCTTTTTAGCACCCTTATGATCTCAGGATGTGTGGAAGAAATAACCAGAGATGAGGCAATACCAGATGATGCCATTAAATACACTCCAGAAATGGATCTCTTCACCCCTGTTGTCCATAGTACAGAATGGGCACAACCTGTTCCGATGCCAGGGCTTATCAATACCGCGGGTGCGGAGGATGCCTGTTTCATCACTCCTGATGGTAACACGTTTTTGTTTTTCTTTACACCCGATGTACGAGTCCCGCCAAACGAACAGCTCCTTGACGGTGTCACTGGGGTCTGGTGGTGTCAAAGACAAGGAAACAGCTGGACGGAACCCTCTCGGATAATTCTTAGTAAGAACCTAGCATTGGATGGTGCTCCTTTCTATCAAGATAACATTCTTTGGTTTGCTTCGTTTAGAGTAGGCAACTATCGAGACGATGGAGATATGTGGACCGCTCGATATGAGAATGGGAAATGGGTGGATATCAAGAATGCTGGTGAACTCCTCAACGACGTCTATAATATCGGTGAGATGCATCTGAGCAGTGATGGAAAAACGATGTATTTTCATAGGATACGGGCTGAAGGAGCAACTGATTATGATCTCTTCACAACCACTCTTGTAGGAGGCACCTGGACCGAGCCAGTGAACATTGGACCACCGGTAAGTACAGAGAAAGATGACTCTCGACCGTTTCTCTCATCCGATGGTACTGAGCTCTGGTTTACCCGTGAAAGCAACCTAGGATATACGGGTCCAGCGGTCTATCGATCCATTAAGAATAATGATGGAAGCTGGCAAGAACCTGTTGAGATCGCGTCTAATTTCGCTGGGGAACCCACGCTTGATGATATAGGAAACCTTTATTTCGTTCATCATTTCTTCGATGAACAGATGAACATGGTCGAAGCAGATATCTATGTCTGCTACAAACAATAAGACAGAAAAATATTCAGATGTATTCGACCACATACCCTTGTAACTGATATAATTAGGCTAGATTTGGTAAAAACCTTATAAAAAAGAAAAGCATATTTATCTATATGAAACAAAAAAATATGTTTTTTTCATTATTTCTCTTTCTTTTACTATTCTTGTTGACGATACAGATTTCACCTGGTGATCTCTTGACTAAGTCTCTTCTTACTGATCCTTCTATTGATATTTATTATAATATAAGCTATGCATCGATCCCTGGTGTCGACCCTGCTCTACTCTGTCTTGACCTCTACACTAAAAAAGAATGGACAGATAAACCAGCTATCATCTATGTACATGGAGGAGGCTGGGCTATAGGGGATAAATCCCATGTAAAATATAAACCACAAGCAGCTCTTGATAACGGTTTTATCTTCATATCCATTAATTATCGATTAACAAACAATGATACACTGTTTCCAGCGCATGCTGTAGATGTCGCAAAGGCTATCAAATGGACCTATGACTCGATACAACAATATGGTGGTGACCCTGAAAAGATATGTCTTCTTGGTCATTCCGCTGGCGCCCATCTTGTCGCTCTTGTTGCTACCGATGAGAGATATCTGGGTGAGCAAGGTCTAGATCTTTCGATAGTATCAGCGGTTGTACCACTTGACACCCAAGCATACAACCTTAGCCTTCTAGCACAAGAACAAGGGGGAACTCTCAAAGATGTCTTTGCAAATACCTTCACAGATGATCCAAGTTTCTGGGTCTTTGCCTCCCCTATCACCTATGTTCTCCCCGGGAAATCAATCCCAAGCATGCTAGTAGCCTATAGTGGTGGAGTATTTCCGTATAGTAATGTTCATCGAAGGCAACAGGCAATAGCATTTGTCAACAAACTTAATGATGCTCAGGTGAATGCATCAGTTCTCCCTGCAGCCTATAAAACCCATAGCGGTATCAACAATGACCTGGGAAAACCCGGTGATATCGTCACTAAAAAGATCTTTGATTTTTTAAAACAACACGTTGGGATACGTAACAAAAGAATCATCTCTTTATCATATGATATCATCAAACATGATGGATATCGAGTGAGCTGGTCAGGGGTTCATGACCGTATAGCCTTTGATATGAAACAAGACGATGGATACTTTGATATCTACACGATGAGACCTGATGGGAGCCAAGAGACCTGTTTAACCGATAACCAATTGTTTTCACGAGGTCATAAAGGCTGTGCATCCTGGCATCCTTCAGGAGACTATATCGTTTTTACATCACAAAAGGATCGATATTTTGGGAAACATATACCATTTCTCAAACAAGCACTCGATAAACTAGCAGTCCCTGGTGAAGGAGTGAACTGTGATCTCTGGATCATGGACAGTGATGGATCACAATGCTGGCAGCTCACCGATCTACCGACAAAAAACCATCTCTTTGATAAACAACCATATACTGGTGTTCTTCATCCTCATTTTTCCCATGATGGAACCAGACTTCTCTATAGTGAACGAATAGGATCTGCGGATAATAAATGGGGGGAATGGACGTTACATATCGCTGATTTCAGGGTTGTTGATGAAACACCAGTATTAGAGAATAGTACCATCTATCAACCAGGTAGCGCTCCGTGTTTCTATGAGAGCCATGGTTTTTCACCGGATGATTCAAAGATACTATTCTCTGGAAATCTCATAGAAGGTCAGGATGAGAACCATCTTGATATCTACACAATGGATCTAGCAACCCAAGAACTAGTATGCCTGACCACGGAGGATGCTACGTGGGATGAACATGCACACTATTCACCTGATGGACAACGTATCATCTGGATGTCAAGTAAAGGATATGGGATGAATACAGAGAGAAAATGGTGGGATCATCTACGAACAGAATATTGGATAATGAACAGTGATGGAACCGGAAAAACACAAATGACCTTATATAATCAAGATAACCCTGGGAAACGGATCATTTGTTCGGATTGTGATTGGTGCCTAGATGGAAACAGGGTTGCAACCACATTACTTATCCTTGATGATACAACACAAGTTGATGGTGGTATAGCGATCATCAACCTAGAAGAATGATAGAAATAAAGCAAAGAGAAGAAATATGAACGACGAATATAAGTCTCTCTACTGATCCTTTAATACCGCTTGTGCTGCAGCAAGTCGAGCAATCGGTACTTGATACGGTGAACAGCTTACATAATCAAGACCGATTTGATGACAGAACTCGATGCTATTAGGTTCACCACCATGTTCTCCACAGATACCTAGTTTAAGGTCTTTTCTTGATGTTCTCCCTTTTTCAACAGCTATCTTGATCAACTCGCCAACACCTTTCCGGTCAAGCATCTCAAAGGGATCATATTTGAACAATCCTTTCTTAATATATTCAGGGATGAACTTACCTACGTCATCTCGACTGAACCCATAGGTCATCTGGGTCATATCATTGGTGCCAAAACTAAAGAACTCAGCTTCTTTAGCGATACTATCTGCCCGTAATGCAGCACGGGGGACCTCTATCATCGTTCCAACCTTATATGATATATTTGTTGACCCGTTCAATACGTTGTTTGCAACTGTATCGATGATATGTTTCTGATGGGTGAGCTCTTCAACATGACCAACAAGAGGTATCATGATCTCTGGTCTCACTATGATTCCTAGCTCTGATACTTCTCTTGCTGCTTCAAAGATGGCTTGAGCCTGCATCTCAGGGATCTCTGGATGAGAGATACCTATCCGACATCCCCTATGACCAAGCATAGGGTTCACCTCATGGGTTCTTTCGATCTCTTTTTTCAGTTGATCAATGGAGATACCTATCTCACTAGCAACCTCTCTAATGTCTTGTTCTTCCTTAGGGAGGAATTCATGGAGTGGTGGGTCTAGTAGACGAATGGTTATCGGTCGTCCATCCATGATCTTGAATAGTTCGATGAAATCCTGTTTTTGGAATGGTTTGAGTTTCGCTAAAGCCTTTTTCCGTCCTTCTACTGTATGAGACAGGATCATCTCTCGCATTGCTTTGATCCGTTTTCCTTCAAAGAACATATGTTCTGTTCGGCAGAGGCCGATTCCTTCTGCGCCAAAGGAGAGGGCTTTTGCAGCATCTCTTAAAGTATCTGCATTTGCTCGAACCTTTAAGGTTCGTATCTCATCAGCCCAGGAGAGAATCGTTGTAAAGTTACCGTTTAGTTCAGGGTCTACCGTAGGAATTTGTCCTTTGTAGACCATCCCATTTGATCCGTCAAGGGTGATAGAATCTCCCTGTATGAACACTTGATTGCCGATCTGTAGCCTTTGTTCTTGTTCGTTAATATCTAGATCTTTACATCCTGAGATACAGCTTTTTCCCATACTTCGAGCAACAACGGCAGCATGACTGGTCATCCCACCTCGAGAGGTAAGAATGCCTGCTGCTACTTCCATACCGATGATATCCTCAGGACTGGTCTCGTTTCGAACAAGTATTATGGATTCATTGTCTTTTGCCATCGATACAGCGGTCTCGTTATCAAAGACGATCTTTCCCACTGCTGCACCAGGGCTAGCAGGAAGACCCGTAGCTAACATATAAGTGGAAAGATCCATAGATGGATCGAGTTGTTTATGGAGGAGTTGACCGAGCTGTTTTGGTTGTATGCGAAGTAATGCTTCCTTTTTGGAGATGAGTCCTTCATTGACCATGTCTACAGCGATGTTGACCGCAGCTTGAGCGGTTCGTTTCCCATTTCTTGTTTGAAGCATATATAAGATGTTGTTCTCGATAGTGAACTCCATATCTTGCATATCTTTGTAATGATCTTCAAGTTGTTTACTGATGAATAGCAATTGATCGTATTTATCCGGCATTTGCTCTTGTAATGTCTCTATTGGTAAGGGTGTTCGGATACCGGAGACGACATCTTCTCCTTGTGCGTTGATAAGATATTCACCATAGAATGTGTTTTCACCTGTTGAAGGATCTCTTGAGAAGCAGACACCTGTTGCTGAATCAAGTCCTCTATTTCCAAAGACCATGGTCTGGACGTTTACCCCAGTTCCCTCTAAACCTTTTATCTGATGTATCTCTCGATATTTTATCGCACGAGGATTATTCCAAGAGTCAAAGACCGCTTGAATAGAGAGGATGAGTTGTTCCCTCGCGTTATCAGGAAAGAGCATGTTTCTTTCCTTAAGAATTATGTCCTTGTAGATTCGTACTATCTCTTGTAATGCGTTGACGTCTAGATCGGTATCACTCTTTACGTTTCGTTGTTCTTTGATTGTTTCAAGAGTATGTTCGAAGAGGGTATGGTCGATGCCCATGACGACGTTACCAAACATTTGGATGAAACGACGATAACAGTCCCATGCGAAGAACTCATTGTTGGTTTGACTTGCTAAGCCTTTGACGATGTCATCGTTTAACCCTAGATTAAGAACGGTATCCATCATCCCTGGCATACTTACCGCTGCTCCACTTCTTACAGAGAGAAGTAGCGGATTGTTTGGATCTCCAAATGTTTTACCAGTCGCCTGTTGAAGCTTTTCAATGTTCTGGTCTAGTTCATCGATGAGAGCTGTGTTCATCTGTTTATTGTTCTTATTGTATTGTCTGCAGGCAGCAGTTGTTATGGTGAAGCCTGGGGGGATGGGGATGCCGATATGGGCCATCTCTGCTAGGTTAGCTCCTTTGCCACCTAAGAGGTCCCTCATTTCTTTTCTTCCTTCTGTTTGGTTGTCACCAAAGAAATAGATATCTTTCATATGTGTTCATCCTTTTTGCTGTTCTTCAAAAAATGTATGTGTCTCTCATGGTTTCTTCTTTGTTCATAAAATTTTTGGATTTCGTTGTATATCGTTTGATGCTTCTACTGTGAATGATAAAGAAGGGCATATATATAGTACTATTTAAATATAACATAGTTATTGGATTTTATTCTTAGTTTGCGCTTGGGTATCATCGGTATATCCTTTTTTGCTTATTCTTGATCAGTGATTAATAGTGCTTTTGTTACAATGAGATGTTCGTATAGCAGATGGGGCATAAACGTACGAGTTCTCCGTTGATGTTACGGACATGGTTCATGCTTACGATATCTTGATGATTACATTGTATACATTTTTGCTCAGTTTTCATAGGTATTCACTCC
>JARVGL010000067.1 GCA_029762575.1 Thermoplasmatota archaeon
CAAGACGTTTGAGTAATATATCCGGTCTACAGCGAAGTACTATAGCTTTATCCATACAGGAGAGTAAATGAGAGATATGACCTTCAAAGATGATCGTATCATTAGAACTATACCTCTCTGTTACTAACACATTGAGTCGTGCAGGGTCTAAAATAATAGAATCCCTTTTCTTATCGATTCCTTCAATGATATCTTCATCTATTGCTATTTTTTGGATATCAATAACCGTGAACCCTTTTTCTTTTAAAAGTCCTGCAATTGTTGTCTTTCCCGTACCTGGTGTACCAGTCAGTGCGATGAACATAACATCATTTCACAAGAGTATGGAAGCTATATCCTTTAAAATCATCTTTAAAACAATAATGAAGTGTCTGATAATCTCTCCTAAACATCTTTATATCTTTTTTTATCTCAGATGGTTTTTCTTTATCTAGGATCACTCGTTTATAGAATACTGCGATATCCTTCATCTCACTTTCTTTCATCCCAATACGAGTCAACTCAGGGGTGCCAAGACGAAGACCAGAAGGATTCAACGGGTCCATATCGCCAGGAACCGTATTCATATTTGTCACGATACCAGCTTGTTCAAGGAGTTTAGCAGTATCCCTTCCTTTTCCAGGTCCGATATTTACAAGGACTTGATGGGATTTAGTAAAACCAAGTTTTTCTCCAAAGACATTGAAGCCTAGTTCATGGAGGGCTTGGGCAAAAGCTTGAGCATTTTTTATCGTCTGTTTAGCATATTCTTCACCAAACTCAAGATGCTCTGCGTAAGCGATTGCTTTCGCTGCAACATGATGCAGATGATACGAAGAGGTGACACCAGGGAAGACACCATAGTTTAGTTTGTTCAAAAATGATTTATCCTCCGGTGTATCGCCTTTATGATCTGAGACGATCATACCTCCTTGGGGTCCAGGAAGCGTCTTATGTGTGCTACCACTCATCACATCAGCTCCTTCACGTAAAGGGTCTTGGAACTGTTTTCCACCAATCAGCCCGAGAACATGGGCTGCATCATAGACGAGATATGCACCAACATCATGAGCTGCCTGAGCCAGTTCTTTGATGGGGCTAGGAAACAAGAACACAGATCGTCCGTTCAATGCAAGTGTTGGTTTCACTTTTTTTATAAGTTTTACTGCACCATCCACATCGATGTTCATCTCTTCATCATTGAATGGATAGGAGACAAGATTGATGCCACGAACTGCTGCAGCACCCCATTTCCCAAATGATATATGGGCACCATTAGCAAGGTCTAGTACCGTTGCAGTCTCACCAGGTTTGATCAATGCCTTTAAAATAGCCATGTTTGCTGTTGTCCCTGCTGTTGGTCGTACATCAGCGTAATTGCAGTTGAACAATTTTTTTGCTAATTCGATTGCTTTAATTTCAACAGCATCAAAATATTTACATCCCTCGTAATATCGATGGCCGGGGGTTCCTTCTGCATATCTTCCATGAAAATCAGATATGAGCATCTCTTTACAATATGGTGATAGAACGTTTTCACTTGCAATCATAGGAAGTGATTCCGAGAAAAAGGTATTGTTAAGTTTGGCTTGTTTTCGGATAAATTCTACATCGTCGAACCAATTCATATTCATCTACCGCTACGTGGTAATTCATGAGAAGATAAAAAGCTAATGGAGCGTACATGGATGATAGAGTCTAGATCTCAATAAGATCACGATTACTTGAAGTGAGCATACGACAGCCATTTTTTGTTACCACGATATCATCTTCAATACGAACGCCACCAACATGAGGGATGTAGATACCGGGTTCAACAGTGAGGACCATATCTTTTTCAAGAGGAAGGCTACATTGGGAATTAAAACCAATCCCTCCATCATGAACCATCAATCCAAGGGAATGGCCTGTTGAGTGGATGAACCGTCCTGAAAACTCTGTCTCTTCAATGGTATCAAATACATGTTGATGGACATCTTTAGCGATGACACCTTCACGGATTAGTTGTATACCTTTTTCTTGAGCATGTAAAACGACCTGATGCATGGTCTTTTGATGGTTGCTTGCAGAACCAAAGACAAACGTCCTTGTCATATCTGAGTGATACCGATCGACCCGTGCACCAAAATCACAGATGATGAGATCCCCCTGCGATAATGATCTATCACCATGACTATAATGAGGTAATGCTGTATGTGTCCCAAAGCTTGATATCGTTTCAAATGCTGGTGCGTCTGCCCCATACCTCATTAGATGAAAATCAATTTCTGCTGAAAGATCCCGTTCGGTCATCCCTATTCTAATGAATTGAGCTATATTTTCCATGACTTTATCAGCAATAGTACAAGCTTTTTCAATTCGGGATAGTTCAAAATCATCCTTTCTCATACGTGCAGAGATAAAAGCAGAGGAAATATCCTGAAATGTTACACGGGACAATTTTTTTGAGATAGTGATATAATCAGAGAATGTTATGTTCTTAAATGATAGGCCAATGGTATTACAGGTTGATGTGCATTGTTGTAAGAGATCATAGAACTCCTTTGATGTTTCATACACTAGGGTTTCAGCTGAAGCCTGTTTCGCGAGGTCTTCTTCAAGAGAGGATACGATAAGCTGCATGGGTTTATCAGGATAGATGATTGCTGCACATCCTTCAAACAAACCAGTTGGAATTCCCGTTACATAGAAGAACATACTGTCAATAAATGGTTCTGATCCATTTTTGATAACGATCGCATCTATACTAGGATCACAATGATTAAAAATCTTTTTAATACGTGACATAGAATCCATTGGACCACCATAGATAGCTTACCATGTATATTCGCAATAAAAGAATCATATGAATATTTACATCTGATGAAAATATGATAAAACTATTCTTTATATTCCTTTATGAGTTGTTGTAGGCTATCAAGATTTGTCTTGATATCTTCTACTTGCTTTAGCTTCTCCTGTTCAAATGAGTGTAATATATCAGGTAACGGTTTTGTAAGTTTATAGACATGAACGGGGCGTCCTTTACCTTTCTTTTTAAGGTCTCGTTTTTTTGCCCAACCCTTTTTTCGTAGCTCCTGCATAGCGACACTTACCTCGGGTTGTCGAAGGTTTGCACCTTGTTCTACATCTGATGATTTGCACTCATCACATTGAGAGATATATATCAACGTCTTTGCTAGATTCTTAGGCATACCAAGATCTGCGAAAAGCTCAACTGCTCGCTCATCATTTTCATCCAAAACTAGGGAACGCGTACGTTTCATAATCCACTCTCCTCAACAGAAATTGACAATCATAAGTCAGTATTTATATTTTTCTTATTTTTTCGATTTTAGAAGTGTTTTTCTAAAAAATCATTGGTTTTTTTGAGATGAAAACGACGTAGTTCGATAGCACTTTCGCCAAGTATCTGCATGGCTAAATCATCGGGATATTCACCATCATATATGATTTCCTTTACACTAGCATTGATGAGCATCTTTGCACAAACGACACAAGGAGTATTGGTCACATATAGCACAGAATCCTTTATCGAAACACCAAACATTGCTGCCTGGATGATAGCGTTTTGCTCAGCGTGAAGACCTCTACAGATCTCATGACGTTCACCGGAAGGGACCCCAAGTTGCTCCCGAAGACACCCTGTTTGATCGCAATGCCGTAATCCTTTCGGAGGACCATTATACCCAGTACTTAGAACATGTTTATCCTTAACGAGAACTGCACCAACCTTCCGACGTAAACAGGTACTCCGACTAGCAGCTAGATAGGCCATTTTCATGAAATATTCATCATAGGTCGGTCGAGATATCATAAAAACCAATAAATGACATATACAAGGTTACTTAAGAACATTATGAAAAAGAAGGACACCCTATTTCTTCAAGGGAACAGTGAACACGTCAAAATCCTTAGGTACTACTGAGTTAGAGAAGACCTTTTTCGCTTCATCAAGTATCAATCGATAATCTAGATATCTTGGGCTGATATGAACAAGGAATAGATGTTGGACATTTCCCTTTTGTGCTATCTCTGCAGCTTGTCGTGCGGTCGAATGACCATATTGATATGCAATATCATCATGAGATGAATCAAACGTTGACTCATGGATGAGGACATCAGAATCTTTACAGAACTCTACCATGTTGTCAACAGGTCTTGTATCTCCCGAATAGACAATAGTCCTACCTTTTCTAGTCGGCCCTAGTACCATATCTGGCGTTATGATATCACCATTGGAGAGGGTAACTGTTTTTCCCCGTTGCAACTGACTAAATAACGGTCCTTCAGGGATACCAAGAGCAAGCGCTTTGGGTTTGTTGAATTTACCAGGTCTCATTTCTTCAACCAACCGAAAACCTAGAGAAGGTATCCCATGGTTGACTTTTAGAACATCAACAGCAAACCCTTTGAACAAGATATTCTCGTTATCATCTACCTCATGGGCATAGATAGGATATCCTGGTTTAAAATAACCAAGAGAGAGGAGTTGATGTGTGAGATCGATCATACCTTTTGGCCCATAGATATGTAAAGGATTTTTCCTATCGTTTAACTGCATGGTTTGTAGAAGACCCGGGATACCTAAAAAATGATCACCATGGAAATGACTGATAAAGATGCTAGTTATCTGCATATAGCTTAACTGTGACTTCTGGAATTGACGCTGTGTGCCTTCACCACAATCAAAAAGTAAGATATCCTTTCCTCGTTTTACAGCGATACTAGTGACATTTCTTTTCACCGTTGGCCAACTACCTCCAGTGCCAAGAAAGATAAGTTGTAATTGGGTCATAGATGAAAAGGACAATAGTCTTTTGGGTAAAAGGATTATGGTTGTTTTTCAAATACACAGAAATATCTAGTTAAACTACGATGAACAGGTATCGGATATATCCTTTCAAGGTTTAGATGTTTCTTTGTATCGTTACACTTTATCAGGGTCTTATCGGGAAGACCAAGTACTGCCTTTCCGCCTGGTTTGAGAACCTTGGATATACTCTCAAAAGCCCTAAGATACAGAGGCGTGAGTGATTCACCAAGCGTCGTAGTTGCTTTACCATAGGGAAGATCCGTTACCACAGCATCGATACTCTTGTTAAGATATGTATGTATCTCTCCAATGTCTGCGGAAAACATTTGTTCAGCATTTAGATTGTAGAATGTTAGATTCTCTTTAGCCCCTTGTATCATCTTAGCGGAGATATCACTTCCAAAGAGACAAGCACCAATGAGTCCTGCTTCGATGAGAATACCACCAGTTCCACAGAACGGATCATACATTAGTTGACCAGATTGTATCTCGGAAAGGTTTACCAATGCTCTTGCAACCTTTGGATGAAGTGATATTGGTGAGAAGAACGGTCTATGTTGTGCTTTTCTTCGTTCGAATTGCCCTCGATCTATCGTATAGAGTAGGCGGCCAACATAGACATTTGATGATGTTATCAATGCTCTTAATTCGATATCAGGTGATCGTAAGGATACCTTTCTATCCAATGTATAAAACGATGCTAGTTCTTTGATAATTGATCCTGAGTCAATGTGTAAGGACCTATTTCGATATCGGATAGCTATAGATCCTTTTTCAGTTAATGGTTTTTTTTCAGCGGATCTGAGTAGTGAAATACGATCAGGAGGTGAATAAAAAAGAAGGGTGTTTAAAGCAAATGAACATGAGAGACGCTTGGCAATCTTTATCATCTTTTCCTTTGATGCCGTGGTAGATATCCCTAGACAATCACTCGTGACAAATAAAAGTGTATATGAGATGTTTGTAGCTTTCAGACATGCAAGGATCTCTGATGTTGCAATGTTTTCATATTCTTTTGATAGTTCAAAAAAATAGTCCATCATTCTTTCACATCATTGATCGTTAACTCTTTTTAAAGCTATGTTTTATCAAGAACGGTGTAAGCAATGTTGTCGTAATAGTGAAAAGAACGGTAATGGTGAGAAATTGATGGCCGATAGATTCAGATGATAAAAGGTTTTTTGAAATCGCTGCGCTAACAATGATCAACGCTAGCTCCATTCTAGGTATCATTCCAATTCCTATCTGTAAAGATTCTCTTGTTGTCAAACCCGCGATTTTTGCACCGATACCACAGCCAATGAGTTTTCCCATTATCCCAGTTGCTATGATGACTATTGTAAATAACCACACAGTTGCAAAAACAGATGAATCGTTCTTGATACCTATGAAGAGTTGAATGCCAACCCAGACGAAAAAGAGTGGGACGAAGAACCCATAGCCTAGTGATTGTACATCATCGATGATCTTACGAGATTTCGTTGATTGTCCTATCAATAATCCTGCGATGAACGCTCCGATGATACCAGATATCCCGAATTGGTCGGCAAAAAAGGAGTATAAGAGAAAAATAGAAAGGGAGATACTAAGAAATGCTTTAGGTAACGATATGTTTTCACTGAGACCTAATATTCTATCAACGTACTTTAAACCTAGATAGAGGAATAAACAGAAGAAAAGAGCCATTTTAACTCCAATGGAGATTATATGGTCTGTTCCAACGATGAATGCGAGAAGCATGATGCCTATAACGTCATCGATGACCGCTCCACCAAGTATCGTGGTCCCTGATTTTGAATCAAGCATATCCATATCCATTAATGAACGTACCGTGATACCTACTGATGTTGCAACAAGAATCAAACCCATGATGATGCTGTCTTGCTGATGAAACCCAAATAGTATTGAGACAACTATTCCTAGGATGAGTGGAACTATGACTCCTCCTGCTGCGACAAAGGAGGATGCTTTCCCCATTGATCTTAATTGACCTAGATTAGTTGAAAGGCCTGAGATAAACATGAGGAAGAGTATGCCGAATTCTGCAAGGAAATCAAATTCCAATGAATGATACTCCAATGCAGGTATTCTAATAATTACTCCAAGTATTTGATACTGCTCTCCGTTAAAAATGACCATGCTCAATGCACCAAGAACGATACCTGCAAGGATCTCTCCTATCACTGCTGGTTGAT
>JARVGL010000068.1 GCA_029762575.1 Thermoplasmatota archaeon
GGAGAACACTTAAGTTAACAGAAGATCAATTAGATGAACTAGGCATCATGATCACAAGGGTTAATGCTCGTTTGTTATCTTTTATCCTTGAAACAGGACAGGACACGATCCCAGAATCAACACAAGAAGCACTAACCTATGATTTGCCTATTATCCTAATGGGAGGAACAAATCCTGGGCATAGCACGGATTTTGTTGGGGCAGAACTAGCAGCCCAGACCAAAGCATACCGCTACGTGATCGCAACAAACGTTGATGGTGTCTACGACAAAGACCCCCGTACCTATACAGACGCACTGTTTCTTCCTAGAATTCATATCAACGATCTCCTTACACAATATGGCCCTCAATGGAATACAGCTGGAAGCAATATGGTAATCGATGGCCCAGCATTACAACTCATTAAAGACCAGAACATCCACACCTGTGTCATCAATGGTAATAACTTAAAGGAATTGGCTCACATCCTAGAGAAAAAACCATTCTATGGTACAGAGATACAAGTATAAAAAAAGAGAAAAAAAGGGAGAAAGGTTTATCGAACGAAGTCTATGTTATATTTTGGACTTGTGACTACCTTTCTTGTTGGCATCTCTTTCATCTGCGCATGGGCATTTGGTCCAAGGAGATTAGGGGATTGCACACCAGTCATTATCGCCATCACTCTACATTTTCCTTCAAATTCTTGAAGGACCCGTGCTCCAAGGATGACGTTGGAATAACAATCAAGGTTCTCTGTGAGCTTCTTTGCTACTTCTTGTACATATTTCAAGCTCATGTTGGGCCCACCAGTGATATGGACGAGTGCACCTGTTGCTCCAGTATAATCAACATTAAGCAGCGGATGGTTCAATGCTTCGCTAACAATTGATTCAACTCCAGCATCCTCATCGGCTTCACCCCATAGCATTACTGAAAGGCCTCCTTGATCCATAATCGCCTTCATATCTGCATAATCAAGGTTGATAAGTGAGGGAATAGTGATCGTTTCTGAAAGCCCTTTCACTGTTTCAGCGATCATCTGATCCATGACGGAGAACGCTTGGTTGATGGGTAGATTTGGGACGAATTCTAAGAGTTTATTGTTATCTAGGACAACGGTGCTGTCAGCCCGTACCCTTAATTTGTCTAATCCTTCATCTGCTTTTATTAATCGGGCTCGTTCCACGTTGAATGGTGTTGAAACCATACAAGTGACCACGGCGTTGTTCTTTTTAGCTATCTCTGCAACAACGGGTGCTGTACCAGTTCCGGTCCCACCACCCATTCCAGCGGTGATAAAAACAAGATCGGACCCTTTAATGAGCTCTTCTATCTCTCGAATGGATTCTCTTGCAGCTCTCTCTGCCATTTCAGGGAATCCACCAGCTCCAAGGCCTCTGGTAAGGTTTCTTCCTATCAATAGTTTGTTATCTGCATCAACGAGGTCAAGGGCTTGTTTATCGGTATTAATCGCGATTGTTTCCGCGCCTTTTACCCCTAGTTTATTTAATCGAGTGATTGTATTTCCTCCGGCACCACCACATCCAACTATCGTGATACGTGGTGTGCCAAACATATCATCCTCAATCTTTAATCGGCTTTCCTCTTCCTTCTTATTTTCAATTGCTGTTTCTACAAAAGCTTTCATCCCGTTGTTTTTTACCATTCCATTCCTCCTAATCTGGTAGTTTGAAGGACGCCATCCCTGGCGTCCTTCTAAAGGGTGCATCCCATCCCTTTCCTTTTAGATTTTGAGCGTCCTATTTTTTCATGTAAGGTTCAATGGACTCTAACTCTTGGTGAAGTTGCTGTACTTGTTTGATCTGCTCTGCGGTTTCAAGGACTGCAGAGGCTTGCTTCTTCACGAAATCATGGATCGCATGACGTATGACCTCTGAGCGTGATGAGAACTCTCCAACTTTTATGAAGAGATCTATCGTGTCAAGATCCCTTTTTGGGAGCCGTACCGTTATTCGCTCATTGTCCATGTTTTCTCCTCACACCTTAGCCTGTCATTAGTATGACTTTTTGGCTGCTTTTTCCTGACAATCTTGATGCCATCGTGCACAGGAAGGCAGCTTTTGTCATATTTTGTCTGACAAACAATGACTGAATGACCAAGTCTGTATAAATATTTTTCGTAAAAAATTAGCTCTCGATTATCTGTGCAAACGCCATTGTTCCTGATATCTTTTGTATCTTAACCTTCACTGTTGCACCTTTAACGGATCCGGGCACATAGATGATGTATTTATCGAGGAACGCAACACCATCCCCTTTTTTCCCAATATCCTTAATGGTGACCTCACAGACCGTTCCTTCTGAGATACTTACTGATGTTGGTCTCTCTGTCTTCTTTTTTGAGGATTTCAAAGGATGGATTGCACCACATGCATCACATCGAATCATCGTATTTCGACCCCTCTTGACAATATGGGTATCAGGTTTTCCGCATTCAGAACATATCACAAAGAGATCAATATAATCCTTAAGTTTCTCCTGGACGGTACCAGCTGGTATCTTTCCTTGGAAGATGACCCGACCTGCAACACGTTCACCTGCTGAACCAACACCACCAAGAAGTACTTTTAAGATATGGTCTGGGTCTCGATTCACCGCATCTGATATCTTATCAAAATTCTTTATCACCGTGGTATTACCCTCATAGAAGATTTCAGCTTCAGGAAGCTTGAATCGATCATCTGATGCAGAGGTAACCGAGATATTCGCATATACTTTCTTTAGGAGATCCTTATAATCATAGGTTGACATAGTAACGCAATGGAAATACACTTCGATGCTAAAAAACTTCCGTTGGATATAAAAAAAGAAAAAAAATGAAAAGTGGTTAGATTCAATATTTCATAATACGAGGTTTAAGACGTTTTCCAATGACAAGCATTCCTCGTCTCATGGCTTCCTCAGCAATCGTTGAATCTCTTGTAAAAACCTTTGCGCTTCCTCTTGTCCAATGCCAAACGAAATCTTCCATATCTCTCCCCCAATGTTCTCCTTCAAGAGATATATTCTTTTCAACGCGAAGAGTGCAGACATTATAAATATTTTTCTAAAAATCAAGGTTTTATCTTATCCAACGGTCCTAGAACCATCATATTTGCATGACGACTCGTTTGATTCAACAACAACATATTAATATATAATCCTATATCTTGGAAACCGGTTCAACAGAAAATCAACTGAAGACGTGCTAAGGAGGCACAGATATGGTAGAGTTTAAAGTAGTAGTGAACGATACAAAAAACGGGAAAGCCCACCAGGTACAAGTAGCAGGACATCATGCCAATTCCCTTATTGGTAAAAAGATTGGTGAGGATGTCGATGGCATCTTTGTCTCACTTCCAGGATATAAACTGCAGATCACGGGAGGCACTGATAAGAATGGTTTTCCCATGAGAAAGGATTTACCAGGGATGAATCGAAGGCGATTGTTGTTAGGTAAAAGTCTGGGGTTTAATGCAAAAGAACATGGATTGAGAAGGAAAAAATCAATTCGAGGAAACACCATCAACCAAGATGTTGTGCAGATAAATATGAAAGTTATTAAACATAGTGCAAAACCAATTGCTGTTCTCCTCGAGACCAAGAAGGATGAAAAAGAGGGAAAGAAAGAGGAAAAGTAAGATGGCTCCTCAAGCACCCCCTGAAATAAACATTGGAATGATCGGTCATGTCGACCATGGAAAAACAACATTAACCCAGCGGTTAACAGGAAAATGGACAGATGAACATTCAGAGGAGATGAAACGAGGTATCTCTATCAAACTGGGTTATGCGGATGCGGCTTTTTATAAATGTCCGTCTTGTGATGATCCTTTGTGTTACACCACTGAGAAAACCTGTGCTCATTGCAAAGGAAAGACACAACTGCTTCGAACGGTTTCCTTTGTTGATGCACCAGGTCATGAGACCCTTATGGCAATCATGCTCTCAAGTGCTGCTATCATGGATGGAGCAATTCTTGTCATCGCTGCAAATGAGAAATGTCCACAGCCTCAGACCAGGGAACATCTCACAGCACTTGATATTGCAGGTATCAAGAACATTGTGATCATCCAGAATAAGATCGATATCATCTCTGAACAGCAAGCATCAGAACATTATGAACAGATCAAAAAATTCATCAAGGGAACCTGCGCAGAAAACGCACCTATCATACCTGTAAGCGCTCATCACGACATCAACATCGATGTCTTGATAAAAGCAATCCAGGAATGTATCCCAACCCCAGTACGAGATCTGGATAAACCTCCCCGTATGTATATCGCACGGAGCTTTGATGTGAATAAACCAGGTGTCCGTCCAAGTCAGCTCCGCGGCGGGGTCATCGGAGGTTCACTCATTCAAGGTACGTTGAAACAGGGTGAGGAAATCGAGATATGTCCAGGTAGGGACGTTGAGGTAGAGGGAAAGAAAAAACTTGAACCAATCACCACATTTGTCGATTCATTGTTCACTGGTGGAGTATCTGTCTCTGAAGCTTCTCCTGGTGGATTGATCGCTATCGGGACTGAGCTTGATCCTGCTCGAACAAAATCAGATTCCTATTCAGGAAAAGTTGCTGGACGTGTAGGGGAACTACCCCCTATATGGCATCAGTTCTCTCTAACAGTGAACCTGTTAAAACGTGTTGTTGGCACTATTGAAGAAAAAGCGGTGGAACAAATCAAGACAAATGAACCTTTGATGCTGACCATTGGCACAGCGACAACCGTTGGAATCGTCACTGAATCCCATCATGAAAAAGTCAGTGTCAAATTAAAATTACCAGTCTGTGCTGAAGAGGGACAGCGTATCGCTATTAGTAGAAGGATTGACGGTCGATGGCATCTGATAGGATATGGGGAAATCCAAAAAAGCAAGTAGTGCTACTTGACACCAATGCTATCATGATGATGTTTGAGTTCCATGTGAACATCGATGATGAGCTTACACGCCTTCTCGGGTCATATCATATTTATGTTCCTGAACGCGTGTTAAAGGAACTAAAAACGCTTTCTTCATTGGGCAAAGGGAAACAAAAACGACTTGCAAAAGCATCGTTACAACTCGCTAGTATCTATGAAGTATATACTGGTTTTTCTGATCTTGATGGTGATGATGCGGTGATTGCTGCTGCAGAGGAATCATCTGGTATTGTCGTGACAAATGATCGAGAGCTACGGAAACGATTACGAGAGAAACATATACCAAGCATTTTTCTGAGAGGCAAACATCATCTTATGCTTGAGTGATTTTTGTAAGAAGATAAGGAAAGTTTTTATAAACAACCCCTGTATTTCAGGATAAATTCGATATTCATCTGTCGGGGTGGCTCAGCCTGGTTAGAGCGCCTGACTCATAAGCTCAGCTGAAAGGGTTCGTTAATCAGCGGATTAGCGCTAAGATATCAGGAGGCCGCGGGTTCAACTCCCGCTCCCGACATCATTTTTTTTATAGCTGTTCTCCCAATATGAAGAGAAGGTCCGAGATTTAACAGTATGAGTGAATGGTGTGCTTAACCAGTAAACCATATTTAATAAGAACCATAGTTTTATCAATACTAAACTACCCGTTTAAACCATCATTAAGTTTATTTTTAGAGTTGCACTACTAGTAATCGTTTAAACAATCAAACACGTAAGTTGTTCAAGATCTTTTCAATTATTCCTAGTCGTCCATTATTCAAATATTCTAAAAATCTATCTCTTTGTGATAGCGGTGTTGAAAGAACGACAGGTATAATTTCAAAATCAGTAGGATCATCCTTATTTATAATTTTCAGATATTCGGTATAGTGTCTATTCTTTTCATTAGGTACACTCATTGTTACATTGATACTTATTTTTCCTTGTTCAGATGATAATTGTCCATTTGTACTAGGTGAAAAGTCCCATATACCCCAAGATGGATAGTTTATAATCTCCCAGTGTAGTATTGTTCCAGTGTCTCCTCTATTTTCTATCGTGAAAGAGCCGTTGATGATAGATCCAGGTCTTATATTATGCCAGGTTAATGATCCTTCACAGAAAAGATCAGGTTTTGGATTTGTTGGCTGAGTATTTGCTTCAATGTAATATAGTGACCCTGGAGGAATCGAAATGCTGATATTGCCTGTGCTAACGAATTCTTCGATACGAGATAGTCCACTATCTGTTACATTATAGAGGGTAATAGGAGTATCTTTAGCGATTGGGATTGACAAAGTAGTTGAGGATTCATATCGGTTTGAAATACCAAAGCGGATGGTTTCTTCTTGTGTTGATCCTAGAATATCAAGCTGAGACGTATTATATATCACATCAAGAATTGTACCATTGCATATCCACCCTATGGTCTGCATTGCATAATATTGGGGTTTTTTGGAAAAAGGTGGTAGATACGAGAACGGTGGATAGCTTGTGATACCGGAGAGTAATCCTTTCTGCCGTGGTTCATTATTTGGATCTATTAAGGTAAAATAAATAGGGTAGCTCATATCGTTACTGATACTTTGAGCCAACGCACCAAACACATAGAGTTTTGCAAATGTCGATCCATAGAATTCCTGGATAGTTGGTATACCACCATGAATACCAAACTCAGAGAGACCTATTGGTTTTTGTATGTTTAAAGTATCCATGATTGCCTGTATCCTCAAGATATCCATTTCATAAGCATCAAGTTCTTCCAACAAGTAATATCCGTATTGGTCCCATGTTATGATATCAACGTATTCCTCTGCATGGATCAATAGTTGAGTGATCCAGTGATCTAATTCTTGCGAGCTATACAGATTTGGAGAGATCCCAGGTACTATGAATTTGATTTTGTTGATCCTTTGGTCAGGATGATTTT
>JARVGL010000069.1 GCA_029762575.1 Thermoplasmatota archaeon
CCAACTTGCTTGTTTGTCATCTGGTTTCGCTTCAATGATGGATCCGTCAATAACAATGCAATGTCTGCTGAGGAAATGATGATCGAGGAGTTGTTGAACGATCTGATTGAATAATTCTTCGAAGCGTGGTTCACCGATTCTTTTGAGAAAATGGGAAAATGTTCCAATGTCTGGTGTTTTGGAGAATCCTAGATATCTTCTCCAAAACTGATCTTTTATGAGAAATGCTTGGAAATCGCGGTATGATTCCAAGCGGAGGAACATGAGGATAAAACAGAGGAATAATCCGGTTGGCGATTGTGGTGGTCTTCCGGGTTTTCCTTTTTCATATTGATATTTTTCGTACAAACGCGCTTCAATTTCAGAAAGGTCTAAATTTGATAACAGCTTTCTGAGACTCACCCTCCTCTGTCCTTTCATTTATTGCATCCCGCTTTAAATTAAACATTGGAGGGTTCAGTTAATTTTTCAACACCCTAGCAAAAATTTTGTGATAATGGATTATCATAAAATATCATTTTTGTGATATTGGGCTGTCACAATTTATTTAATGTATGTGTCCTTTTCTCCTTATTTCAGTTCTTCCAGGATTTTTAGAAAGAATATCTTTTGTATGATAATAAACCACTTTATCAGGTAAACTCATCTCTTTGGCTACGCTATATTTGTTTTTACCACTAAGAACTTCTTTTCGAATTATTTTGATGAGTTCTTTAGAATATCTTCGTGATATTAATAAAAATTTAAAATTGATATATAATTTCAGAAATATGGTAGAAGTATTTTCAAATGGACCATCCAAATTCATTTATATGTGTTTTCACGATAATGTAAAAAAATGTTTTTTTTCATTCACCAACATATATGATACTTCTTTTATTGATCGATGGGCTGATCTATCGAATCAAAGCTATGTATCTATTTCAAAATGAGGATATTGGATAACGTAAGATACTATTTCCTTTGCAATTCTGATACTTCTATCAATGATACATAGTACATCGTATTACATTGTTGGAACTACAATAAAATGTTACTTATTTATTGCAGTTACTACAACAAGAACATGGCTTTTGAAATAAAATATACTGATACTATCACAAAAAAAGACCTTGAGAACATTTCCCATCTTTCAGATGAGTTCGAATTATTTATCATCACCAAAGATACCTATGAATCCCATAATTACCAGGGGAGAACAATACATCTGATCCCTCTTTGGTTATTGACCTTAGCAGTATAATCATCTAGACACAACGTAGATGTTCTCGAGTAGAATGATGAAATAAAATGAGAACCTATATTCCCTTACTGTGTTGTTACATAATGTTTTGGCACCATTAAAAAATGATCCAGGTATTTAAAACGTCGGTGGGATGTCATCGTTACTGATGATACTATATTTACAGTCATCACAGATGCCATCGGGGTTGTCTGTCTCATTTATCCCACATATCACACATTTCATCAAGATTGCTCCTTATTCTTTGTGAAGCTCAGTATATGAGAAATCCTTCATGATAGGCTCAAGACGTTTATATTTAGGGGGTAGACTAGTCTTTTTCCCTGCTTTTATCGCATAGACCGGGCAGAGGTTATAACAACGCATACAGAAGGTACAATTATCTTTGAAGATGATACGGTCTATCTCTTTGTTGTAGGTGATGTTGTGTGTCGGACAAAAGCGAACGCATTGTTTGCAGAGGGTACATCGCAAGGGGTCAACGGAGAAATGTACTAGATGAAAGAGGAGGGGTTCAGTCATCCGTTGTAACCATGCAACAAACCGATAGGGAAGATTATACTGGTGTTCAAGCCATGGTCTTTCTTTAATGATTGTATCTAAAAGTTGTTCTAATTTAACAAGGGCTTTTTGTTTGTTCTTCTCAATCTTTTCTATTGGATATGGGTTAGCTCTAAAGATAGGGATGCTGATGTTAGAGCATAAAGGGATATTGATAGCCCATTTCACCTGAAATCCGTTTCTTTTGAAATATCGACGGGGTACTAATGCTCCATCACCAGAGAACAACATCATAGAGGTAAGTACTAGTATCTTTGGAGTATCAGAAGATGAACAATGATGATGCGAAATATGCTGTAATAACTGGAAAGTGAAATCCCTAACGATATGAGGCCAGGAGGAACCATAGATAGGATATGCTAGACCAATGATATCAGCTCTATCATAGATATCTGTGAAGAACAACGGTGTTTCATCAAGTATATTCTCAATGGAGAGTATCTCCACCTGTATATCTTTTTTCTTTGCAAGGTCTTTGAATGATTGAACCGTCCACCATGTGTTCCCAGTCCCTGAGAACGTAAACAATACGATATTCATTCTCAGCTTGTATGAACCATCTCATAATTTAAGAATATTTATTAATTTCAAGCCTGGACACTATATCAAAAATTGATTTAAAAAAGCCTCTATCAATACAATATGTAGAACATATGCTAAAAGAGAGAAAGGATCATTTGTTCTTTTCTTTACCGACTTTTGCTTTTTCTTTCTTTAATTCCTCCCAAACATTAAATGATTCATCAAACTCTTTCTCATTTTTTCCAAACCCCTGATGCATCACTCCGATGGTTGCTCCAATGATACCATACATGCTGAGTTGTTTATTGGTCTTATCTTTGATGAAAGCCAATCGATCCTTGGCAAACTCATAGTCTGGTTGAATCGAAAGTGCTTTCATTAAACAATATTCTGCATACTCTTTCTCCCCCATATACACATAACTTGATCCTAGATTGCCCCATGCATGATAGAACCCAGGATACATCTTTGTTAACTGATCGAAACAGTCAGCTGCAGCCATCAATTGTCCTCTGTTAAAGTATTTTAGACCTTCTTTGTTGATTTTATCCGCTAGATTCAGATCATAATCCTTCTTTGGTTCAATATAACAATCCAGATCGATGTCTTTACTAGGATTATTCAACTGTTTTCGTTCATCTAGTATCATCTGACGAGGAGTCCTTCCATTAAAAAGGTCAACAGAGTCATCTAACCATTGCTCCCGAAAACGACACATTGCACTGTTTGCTTCATCAAGGGTAGGAAACGTATTAGGGTCGATTTTTTGTTCTACTATGATAGAGAATTCATTGATGAATGCTTCTTCCATAACGCCAATAGGATAGGTCTCAGAGATGGTCTTTCCCTTAAGGTCCTTTCGAGGATGCGTAGCCCAAATACGTTTGAGAAGGGCTATGGTTTCATCATGGTCCCTATTTGTCAGATAATCAAAATCAATGAACTCAGGGAATGCTTCTTCTAGAGTTTGATTGGAATTGATCCGGGCGGATAATCCTCGGAGATCGATATATAGTCCGATGTCCTTTGATTTCTTTTTCAACTGTTTTTTCGTTTCTTCTAAGGTTTCAGACGGTCCTATCTTTTTACAAAAGAGATCCAATATATCAAACCCTGATACCCGTCCCCTTCGTCGG
The DNA here is from genome assembly GCA_029762575.1 of Thermoplasmatota archaeon. Taxonomy (GTDB): domain Archaea; phylum Thermoplasmatota; class E2; order DHVEG-1; family DHVEG-1; genus EX4572-165. The sequence continues at coordinate 3,463 of JARVGL010000069.1, forward strand.
TCAGCGGGATACTCATATAACGTAGGGTAGAGCTGAGGTGCGATCATTACATAAAAAGGATCTGATAGAGACGTCAATAGGATAGATGTTCCTTTATAGAATGCGATTCTAGCAAGGATGATATCCTCACAAGTACAATCAGCTTCACCGTGAATGTTTACCCGGAAACTATCATTAGTTACAGTATCTTTGAGTTCCATGTGATGGTTGGATCGATCGATATCAAGGACTTCATAGAAATGTAGTTTATTATTGAGAAACCCTTGATAGAGGTCCTTATATCTTGGGCTAATATCGGCATGTTGAAGAAAATAATGGAACGGAGATATTGAACATGCTTCTTTGAGCTCATGATCAAACAGAAATATATCTTGAAAGAAAGGTTCAAGTTTCTTAAGTAACGTTGTATCTAATGCTGATGAATAGGTCTGTTTTAATATTTCAAATTCTTCTTTCAACCATTCATTGGAATATATCCAATCAGCTGCAAATTTTATTTGACCGGAAACATCTTCTAAGGAACCAATAGTGCTTTCTAAGGGTAAACAACATTTCTTATATTTTTTATTACTCCCACAAGGACAAGGATCATTTCGACCTATCTTACCCATAAGAAACCACCGAACTTAATTATCTCACAAATATGATATTATATGTGATTTATAACATTTCCCCCCTCTCTCCCACTCATCTGTCCATTATGAATAAAGCTCTGTCATTCTACTCTCTTACATAATGGTCAAAGTATCCATAGATCAAAAATTATTGTAAAAACAGGTGTTCATAGATTGAAGTAAGCAAACAAAAGGAAATACTTCTTTGATTCATTCGTAAAAATCATGGATAAATTGAACGATATAGCGGGAAACAGATCAAAGTATTTGGCTCATTTTTAAGAAAGCCCTCTTAAGAAAGCATTACGTAGGGTCATAAATCTATGAACGTATGTATACTGATAACAGTTGTATGAAACCATGAGACAGATGTATCAGAGAAACATACTATAAACGGTGCTTGAATTATGTTTACAGAACCCCTGGGTGCACGTAAAAAAATGCAAACCAATGGAATCGATGAGCCACAGGATTTCAGACTTGATATCTTCCTATGATTCTTCGGTAACAGAAAGGATACATGGAAACTAGTATTTTTCTCCTTTTTTGAGAAAAATATCATTTTTTCATAAGAATATGAAATCTCCTTAGATACCCTATATATTCTTATACGTATTCATTTTTTGGTGACAATATGAAGAAACATAATAAGATGATCATCGTTGGAATTGTTTTTTTATTTATAACCTCAAGCAGTCTCTCAGCATCAAATCCTAAAAAGAGCGATAACTGCGTTGCTGATCCATGTGAATCGTTGATGAAACACATTCAAGAGGATCTATCTTTTGAAACTGAGGGATATATGATTTCAGGATCTAAGAGCATCAATGATCTGGATCTCTTGAAAAAAACTGACGATTGTTATGGTTTTATCGTGCCAATAAAGAATAATGATAGTATTTTTTATAGTAGTATTCAACGTAGTATCTCAAATCTTGTAAATGATCTCTTACGATTGAATAATACTGTATTTTGGTCTTCATCGGATTTCGTTGCTCTCACTAGAAAACCCTATAACGATTCAACTAAGATACGGTCCTTTGAGAAAGGAGCTTTTATCATTCCATTGACCAAGGATGATATGTCCAATGCTATCATCGCTAGTATCATCCATGATTATGAATATGGAAGTGAAATTGAAACCCAGGCACCTGTTGATATCTATCTTTTATTAGAACCTTTATTAGAGGAAGTATATCCGCTAGAGTACCCTAGAGTGGTGTTGAATTTTGGTTCATTGGTCGCTCTTATGGACATATTCTGGTATGTGGATGTCTTACAGAATGGAGGTTTCTTTGATAATCAGCTGCTGTTGGATGAACAGATCCCTAACGCATTGAAAAACGATGATGTCACGTTGTTCATATGGCCTGGTGTGATAACTGATATCTATATTCAAAGATTATTAAATTCCATGATAGATCCGGTCCTGTGTACCGCAATTAGGGATTTTGTCAAGAATGGTGGTGGTTATATTGGGTCCTGTCATGGAGCTATTACCGCATCATCCGGTCAATATCTACCGTTCAATATACTTCAATCACGTCTAGAGCGGTTTCCCGTATCCACTTTCCTTGGTTTGATATCAGATAGTGTGCTTAGAATAAGATGTGGCGGGATAATAACTGTAAATTTCACTGATTTAAACCACCCCGCTACATTTGGTTTAGAGAGAACACAAAAATCCATGTTTATCTATGGACCAGTATTCCAAAATAGAACTATGGATAAACGATCCACTATTGTCGGCGTACTAGAAGATATAGAACCACTCTGGTGGGATTCAACCTATGAGAACATCATCAAGATGGATTATGAGAGATATGTAAACGAGAGAGTAGGAAAACCTATATGGGTCGAATCTGAATTTGGAGAAGGAAGAACTTTTGTTTTTGGTGATCACCCAGAATTCTTCCTACCAAATAGACATGATAGATTGATGCATAACGTTTTTTTCTATATTACAGCAAACGATGCGATGAGCATATGCTTAGATACATCAGTTACATTTGAAAGGATACTCTCGTATTATAGCGCAACAGATAACCTCGAGATACCAGATCACAAACCCCTCTTCCTTGATATCAATGCTCTGTCTTTGTCTTTAAATATGACCAGCATAGAAATAGATGACACCGTTAAAAGGATATTTTCACGCATGATCACATCCTTTGACGAGTATGGAATCGATGAACGATTATATACATTATTTGGTTTTTATCTTGATCCATATCAAACGTGGATTGATAGATTTCTAGTTGCTTTAAAACGTCTTGAAAGCATCTCTTCTATTTCAATGAATAGTATGGTTATCTCTTCGATAATTGATACATGGGAACAGGATATCACCAAAGAACTTGAGGATGGTTTCCTATTCTGTCAGGATGTAAGAGATAGATTAAACTTGATTTCGGAAAAGGTACAGAGCTATGTTGGTTCTCAAAGAGAAGAAACCGATCTATTTACATTATTTGAACATCTTGAATCTAGTTATAAACAAGGATATAATTCATTGACCCGCCTTGTATCCTTGACAACAAAAGCATATCGGGAGATATGGTATCGATATGAAGGTGAGCAAAGCGTCATTGAACCAAGACAAATAAGATTGGAGTTTCTCAACGATCAACACAAGTATATCGCTGAAGAGCAAGATGGACCAAGAACATTCATTGTTGATGATGATTCAAACTACGGCGGAAATGGTTGTAATGACCATCCTTT